>JACCRJ010000295.1 GCA_013813615.1 Lautropia sp.
GCACCGGTCACTGCAGCCACCGCGTCGATGGCGGCCTTGGAGACCGCCTGCGGATCCTGGTTCTGGCTGGCCTGCTCCACCTTTTGCGCTGCCGCTTCCAGTTGGCGGCTTTCTTCCTCCAGCCTGCCCTGCGTCGTCGCCACCTGCCCGGCAGGCGTCGTGATGGTGATCTCCGAGCCGGTGCCCCTGCCCAGGCCGGCGCCCACGCTGCTCCAGGGATTGGGCAGCAGGCTTGCGAACAGCGCGGTCAGGATGACATTGCAGACGATCGACGCGATCACGATGACAACCGTGTAGCCGACCGCCTTGTCCGTCGGCGCCTTCATGAGAACCGGCAACCCCTTGTAGAGCAGGTAGATGGAGTAAAGGCCGCCAAGCAGGCCGAACAACCAGCCGAGCGCCGGCAGGATGGAGGCGAAGCTGCCGACGAGCGCACCCGTCATGCTGAATGCGGCGACCGCGAAGGCCTTGAGGAAATTCTTCTGGCCCTTGAAAGTGGGCGCGAGCGCATCGATGATCCATCCCAGCACGAACACCACCACCATCGACATCACCAGGCCCACGAGTGCAAGGCCGACCGCATCGCCGAACCCGTAGCGCACGGTGACGGGGCCGGCACTGTAGCCGAACAGCATCGTGCCGATCAGAGTCGCCAGCGCGCCGATGCCGGCAAGCGGCAGGAGGTAGGAGAGGTAAAGGTCCTTGACCGTGTGCGACTCCTGATCGATCAGAGGCCATTCGGTGGACGGAGCGAGCAGGATGCCCTTCACGCGTGCAAGCAGGTTCATGATGTTTCCAATGAGTTTGCAAGCCGTGCCCCGCATCTTCACGTGAAGATCGACGTCCTGCGTAGCCCGGATTTAACTGCTTGGCAGGAAAGGGGTCAACGCCGCCCGGTGGTATAGCCGGGAGCGCCGCGGGAAGCTGCCTTTGACTGCGAGTCTCGCAACCGCGCCGGCACCGGCTGGACATGAGCGAGAATCGGGGCCTGCGCAGCGCGCAGGTAATCACCAGGAGAATCCATGGCCGAGAACGGCGACATTCTGCTCAGCGACACGGACGGCGCGGTCGTCACCCCGACCCTGAACCGTCCGGACGTTCTGAACGCATTGAACGGACTGCTTGCCGCACGCCTGAAGTCCGCGCTCGACCAGGCGGAGGAAGGGGTGCGCGGCGGCGCCGTGCGGGCGATCGTCATCACCGGCGCAGGCCGTGGTTTCTGCGCTGGCGCGGACCTCGGCGATCCTGCGCTCCGGGGTCGGGACGGGCGCGCCGCGACCGACCTGGGCGCGTACCTGCGCCAGCACTACCATCCGATCATCGAACAGATCCGGCGCATGCCGGCGCCGATCATCGTTGCCGTGAACGGTTCCGCCGCCGGAGCGGGCATGAGCCTGGCACTGGCCGGCGACGTCGTCCTTGCGGCGGAGTCGGCGACCTTCCTGCAGGCGTTCTCGAGAATCGGCCTTATCCCGGATGCGGGCTCCACCTTCTTCCTGCCGCGCCTGGCCGGCGAGTCACGCGCCCGGGCGCTGGCGATCCTGGCTGAGAAGCTCAGCTCGGAGCAGGCAAGGCAGTTCGGTCTCGTCTGGCAGGTCCTGCCGGACCACGAACTGCAGGCTGCTGCGCATGCGATGGCGCTCAAGCTGGCCGCGATGCCAACCCGCGCCTTCGCGCTGACCAAGGAAGCGCTGGACCGGAGTCTTCAGAACGACCTGACCCGCCAGCTCGAAGTCGAGGCGCAACTGCAGTCGCAGGCGGGAAAGACCGACGACTTCGCCGAAGGTGTTGCTGCCTTCCTGGCCAAGCGCAAACCCGACTTCAAGGGGCGGTGACGGAAGATGACAGTGCACCCAGCACGCGCGCGGCGCAGTCCGGCGGAGCAGAGCCGCCTCGAGAGCGAACTGCGCGAGATGTTCCAGTCGCGGATCTCCTTCAACCGGATCCTTGGCTTGCAGGTGCTGCGTTGCGACCCGGGCAACCCGGCGATGCGCTTCGAGATGACGCCGGCGCTGGTGGGGCACTTCCACTACGGGCGCTTGCACGGCGGCGTGATCTCGGCGGTCCTCGATACGACGGCAGGGCTGGCGCTGATGTGCGCCTTGGGCGAACACTTCATCGACGAGACCAGCACCGAGATCCTGGCGCGCTTCCTGAAGATCGGGACCATCGACCTGCGCGTCGACTACCTGCGGCAGGGAGTGGGCGAAACCTTCACGTCCACGGCGGACGTCACCCGCCTCGGCGGACGGGTCGCTTCCGTACAGATGGCGCTCCACAACGAGCAGAGCCTGCTGATCGCTACGGGCGCCGGCGCCTATGTCGTCAGCTGAAGGCGAGCGCAGGACCGGCCGCTATGCGTTCGTCGATCTGGAGACGACCGGCACCGACGCATCCCGGGACCGCATCACCGAGATCGGCGTCGTGTGGGTCGAGGACGGCGTGCGGACCGGCGAATGGAGCACACTGGTCAATCCGGCAACCGCCATCCCGCCGGAGATCCAGATGCTCACGGGGATCACCAATGCGATGGTGCGCGAGGCACCGCTGTTTTCCGTCATCGCCGAAGAAGTCCTCGAACGCCTGAAAGGCCACGTCTTCGTCGCGCACAATGCCCGATTCGACTACGGCTTCCTGAAGGCGGCCTTCAGGACCCTCGGGAAGCGGTTCCAGGCGGATGTCCTTTGCACCCTCAGGCTCTCGCGAAGGCTCTTTCCGGAGTACGACCGTCACGGACTCGATGCACTGGTGGTGCGCCATCGGCTGAGCGGAGAGGCGCGGCATCGCGCGCTCGGGGACGCCCGCCTCATCGCTGACTTCTTCCAGCAGGTGTCCGCACAGGAGCATGCGGAGCAGTTAGCGGCAGCCATGGCTCACCTTCTGAAGTATCCTGCCCGGCCTGACC
>JACCRJ010000313.1 GCA_013813615.1 Lautropia sp.
GAGCAAGGTGGTGCTGGGCGCGTCCCGCACCGGCTCGCAGTGGGTGGCCAATCTGATCGCGCGCGAAGTCAATGGCTATGTCACCTGGAACGAATCAGCCGGTACGCCGGGCAAGCTGACGGCACGGCTGGGCCGGCTGGAGATTCCGGCGTCGCAGCAGCAGGAACTGGCCGTGTCGCTCTCCACCGGGCCCAGCAGCCTGCCCGCGATGGACATCGTGGCGGACCGGTTCATCCTGGGCGGCTTCGACTTCGGTCGCCTGGAACTGAATGCCAGCAATACGGCGCGCTTGTCGACGCAACCGGCGGGGGCTCGCAATACCCCCCGGCCGCGGGTCTGGCAGATGGAGCGCCTGCGCCTGACGATGCCGTCGGCAGTGCTGGAGGCCAATGGCGTGTGGGACCGCACGACCAACCTGTCCTACCGTCTGAACATCAGCGACGCCGGCGGCTTCCTGAATCGCCTGCAATTGAAGGACGTGGTAAGGGGCGGCAGCGGCGCAGTCTCCGGCGAACTGCACTGGAGCGGCGCGCCGTTCTCCCTCGATCTGCCGTCCCTGTCCGGGACCGCGGACATCGCCGTTCGCGACGGCCAGTTCCTGAAGGTGGAGCCGGGCGCTGCCAAGCTGATCGGGGTGCTCAACCTGCAGGCCCTTCCGAAACTGCTGACGCTGGACTTCCGTGACATCTTCGCGCGGGGCTTTTCCTTCGATGAACTTCGCGGCAACGTTGTCATCCTCGACGGGGTCGCCAGCACCGACAGCCTTGCCATGCGCGGCCTTCAGGCGGTGGTCCAGATCAAGGGGCAGGCAGACCTGAAGGCGGGCACCCAGAATCTGAAGGTGGTGGTGGTGCCGGAACTCAACGGCGGCCTCGCCACCCTGGCCTATGCAGCCATCGTCAACCCGGCCATCGGGCTCGGCGCCTTCCTCGCCCAGTCGATCTTCAGCCAGCCGCTCTCCCGGGCGCTGGCTCACGAGATCGACATCACCGGGTCGTGGTCGGATCCGACGGTGGTGGATCGCGGGCGGGAGCGCTTCGGTGCACCAGCAGGGCAATAGGATGGCCGCTGCGGCGAGTCGGCGATAATCCGGTCATGCAAGTCAAAGTCGCAGCAATTCAGATGGTGTCGGCGCCGGAGGTGGCGGCCAACCTGGCCACGGCCGAGCGCCTGATCATCGAGGCTGCCGCGGAGGGCGCGGAAGTCGCCCTGCTGCCGGAGTATTTCTGCCTGATGGGGCGCCGCGACACCGACAAGTTGGACATCAAGGAAGCCCCCGGCGGACCGATCCAGACGTACCTGGCCGAATGCGCCCGCCGGCACCGGATCACGATCATCGGCGGCACTGTCCCCATGATTTCCGCCAAGGCGGGGCGGGTGCTCAATACCTGTACGGTATTCGGGCCGGACGGCGCGCTGATCGCACGCTACGACAAGATCCACCTCTTCGGCTTCAAGCGCGGCGACGAGAAGTTCGACGAGGCCGCCACCATCCTGCCGGGTCGCACGCCGGTGGTCTGCGGCCTGCCGACGGCGGCAGGGCCGCTGCTGCGCACCGGCCTCTCCATCTGCTACGACCTGCGCTTTCCGGAGCTGTATCGGCAGATGTCGCCGGTGGACTTGATTGTCGTGCCGTCGGCCTTCACCTACACCACCGGGCAGGCCCACTGGGAACTGCTGCTGCGCGCCCGCGCGGTGGAGAACCAGTGCTATGTCCTGGCTGCCGCACAAGGCGGCACCCATACCACCGGACGCAGGACCTGGGGCCATTCGATGCTGGTGGACCCCTGGGGCGAGATCAAGGCAGTGTTGCCGGAAGGCGAGGGCGTCGTCTGCGGAATCGTGGATGCGGCGCGGATCGCCGAAGTGCGCAGCAGCCTGCCGGCGCTGACCCATCGCGTGCTGTAAGCGCAACCGGATTTTTTCCATAGGAACCGCATGAACCTGAACGATCCTGCCATCAATCATCTTTCGGTGGCCCGCGCCACGCTGCTGGAGCCCTACAATCTGGATGAAGCGCATCTCGCGCAGGCGATCGGCACCATCTTCGAGCACAAGGTCGACTATGCCGACCTGTATTTCCAGTACACGCGCAGCGAAGGCTGGAGCCTTGACGAGGGCATCGTCAAGTCTGGCAGCTTCTCCATCGAGCAGGGCGTGGGCGTGCGGGCGGTGTCCGGCGACAAGACCGCTTTTGCCTATTCCGACGAGATCAACGCCGCTGCCCTCGACTCCGCCGCGCGCGCGACCCGAACCATCGCGCGGACCGGCGCTGGCGGCAGGGCTCGGATCCTGCAGGCGGCGACCGGCGCGAGCACCGAACGAAGCGGCCACAGCCTCTATCCGATGAGCGACCCGATCGCGTCGCTGGATTCGGCCGGCAAGGTCGCGCTGCTGCACAAGATCGAGAAGCATGCGCGCGCACGGGATCCGCGGATCATCCAGGTGATGGCGGGCCTCGCGGCGGAACACGATATCGTCATGGTGATGCGTTCGGACGGCGTCATGGCGGCGGACGTGCGTCCGCTGATCAGGAGCTCGGTGCAGGTGATCGCGGAGCAGAACGGGCGCCGCGAGCAGGGCTCTTCCGGTGGCGGCGGCCGCTTCGACCTCGACTACTTCACCGACGCGGTCATCGAACGATATGTGGAGGAAGCGGTCCAGTCGGCGTTGGTCAACCTCGAATCGCGACCTGCACCGGCCGGCGTGATGAGTGTCGTGCTCGGGCCGGGCTGGCCGGGCGTGCTGATCCACGAAGCGATCGGCCATGGGCTGGAGGGCGACTTCAACCGCAAGCGCTCCTCCGCTTTTGCCGGGCGCCTCGGCCAGCGCGTCGCGGCCAAGGGTGTGACGGTGGTGGACGACGGCACCATCAGGGACCGGCGTGGATCGCTGAATATCGACGACGAGGGCAACGCCACCCAGTGCAACGTGCTCATCGAGGACGGGGTGCTCAAGGGCTACCTGCAGGATTCGCTGAACGCACGGCTGATGAAGGTGCCGGTTACCGGCAACGGCCGCCGCGAATCGTTCGCGCACCTGCCGATGCCGCGCATGACCAACACGTTCATGTACGGCGGCGACAAGGACCCGAAGGAGATCATCGGTTCGCTGGAAAGAGGCATTTACGCAGCCAACTTCGGCGGCGGCCAGGTCGACATCACCAACGGAAAATTCGTCTTCTCGGCCTCGGAGGCGTACTGGGTGGAGGACGGCCGGATCCAGTATCCGGTCAAGGGCGCGACCATCGTCGGCAACGGCCCGGATGCGCTCACCCGCGTCACGATGATCGGAAACGACATGCAGCTGGATTCCGGCATCGGCGTCTGCGGCAAGGATGGTCAGAGCGTGCCGGTCGGGGTCGGCCAGCCGACGCTTCGCATCGAAGGCCTGACGGTGGGCGGTACCGCCTAGGAGCGCAGGCTATTAAGCTTCCCGCGCCTGGTCCGGCAAGCCGCCTCGCTCCCGGTCCGGCAAGCCGCCCGGCGCCCGGTCCGGCCCCCGGGATACCGGCACGCAGTCGGCCCCCAGGAACAGCGCCTCGTCAGCGGCAATCGGGTCGACGACCCAACCCACGCTATAGGCGTTGTTGAAGAAAGCACGTTGCGTGCGGCGGTCGGTGTCGCTGAAGAACGCGGTCAGGCCCGGGTGGCTGTGATACCAGCCGACGATCAGCTCCTCCGGCAGCATCAGCGACCGCGCGGCCTGCCAGACGCCTGCCTCCATCCTCAGTGAGAAGGCGGTTCCATGGGCGTCGTCGGCCGGTGCGCACTTGAGCACGCGCACGTGCTCCAGCACGCCGCTGTCGGGGTTGGCGTAGGCC
>JACCRJ010000334.1 GCA_013813615.1 Lautropia sp.
CGTCGAAGCTGGTCACCAGCCGCGCCGGGCGCAGCGCCTGCAGGACTGCCGCCGCGCCGCCGGCGTGCTCGACGTCCAGGTGGGAGACGACCAGCGTGTCGATCGTCTCGATACCGCGCGATCGCAGGTAGGGCAGCAGGAAACGCGAGACGGCACTTCGATCCGGGCCGCTGCCGGAACCAGCGTCGAACAGGAGGCGCTCGCGACCGGCCTCCACCAGCACGCTGCTTCCCTGGCCGATGTCCAGCACGGTGATCCAGAGCTCGTCATCCGCCGGCAATTGCGGCGGGGCGAACAGCATCGGCAACAGGCAGAGCGTGCCGGCGGGACGCATCGGCACACCGGAGGGCGCGATCATCATCGCCGCGCCCACGCAGGCCGCGACCAGCGTCCACCTTCCCGGCCGCGGGATCGCCACGCTCGCCGCCGGCAGGCGATCCAGCAGGCTCAGCATCGCGATCAGGTGCTCGATCATCCACAGGTTGATCTGCAGCAGGACAGTGGCAAGCGGCTCCGACAGCGGTGCGAGCAATGCGGCGGCAACCGCGATCGGCGTGATCACGAAGCTGACCCAGGGAATGGCCACCGCATTGGCTACGGGGCCGATGAGGGACAGCGTAGAGAACAGGGCGATTACGAGAGGAGCCAGCCCGATGGTCGCTGACCACTGGCTGGTCACGCCCTCGCGCACGGCGGTCGGCACGCGGCTGCTGCAGACGCCGATCAGGCTCAGGCGGATTGGACGCTGCGTGTCCTGTCCATGGGCGCACCAGAGTATCGCCGCCACCGCGCCGAAGGACAGCCAGAAGCCAGCCGTCGAGACCGCCCACGGGTCCATCAGAATGATCACGGCTGCTGACAGCAGCGTGATGTCCAGAACCCCGCGGCCGCGACCCGAAAGGCTCATGAGAGCGGCGGCGGTCAACATCCAGCAGGTGCGCTGCGACGGGATGCCCCAGCCGGAGAGCAGCGCGTAGCCGAAGGCAGCGAGCACCGCGACCAGCAGGACCAGCCGTTGGCGCGGCTGACGACCGGGCAGCCGTGACAGCACCGGGATCCGCGATTGCATGATCGCCTTCAGGATCCAGCTGACCACCCAGGCGGCTGCCAGCGCGAGCATGGTGACATGCATGCCGGAGATGGCCATCAGGTGGCTGACACCGGTGCGCGAGAACAAGCCCCACAGGCTCCCGCTGATCGCAGCCTGATCCCCAAGCGCAAGCCCCGCCACCACCCCGAGCTGTGCCCAGCGCGCGGCGCGGCCGGCGCGCGGCGGATCCACCCGATCGGCGTAAACCGCCTCGAGCCGGTCCCGCAGCCGGTTTCGCAGCGATTCGAAACCGATCAGGACCGGCGATCCGTTCAGGCGAGCCCATACCGTCGGCGGCGTCCGAAGCAGCTGTCGTGCATAGACCCGGCCGAGCGCGCCCACGCGCTGCTGCAGATAGCGCAGTTCCAGATCGAAGCCGCCAGGATTTGCGGGCGCAACCGGTCGCTTCAAGCGGACCGTGAGCCGCCAGTACTGGCCAGGCTGGGGCCAGATGGCCTCGCCGGCGGCTTCCGCGCCGGCATCGTCGTCCTCGTCGCCTTGGGCAGCGCTCCCGGCCGAGTCCCCGGCCCCGTCGGCGGCCGCGTGCCCGCCCTCGTCATTTGCGAACGTCCGCCGCACCCGATCCTTTTCACGCAGCGGTCCCCAATCGAGTTGAACGCGCGTGAGGCGTCCGCAGGCATCGGCTTCCGGTGCACGACCGCGTTCGCCGTCCTTCGCGTGATCGGCGATCCGACAGCTGCTCAAGGAAAACCGCACCCGGTCGCCGAAATCGAAGCGCTGCGGCATGGCGTCGACAACCCCCACCAGCTCCAGCTCCCGACCCTCGAGCGCCGGTGGCAGCCTCGAAGCCAGGGCGTCATGCACGCGCCAGTGAAGCATGGCGCATACCACCAGCAACGCCAGCCCCACCCGCACCACGAGGAGCGACCTCGGCATATCCCGCCGCCCCGCCCAGGCACCCGCCACCAGCAGGAGCGGCAGCGCGGCCAGCATCGGCACAAGCCATTCGCGGCCCGGCAACCGTCCATTGAAGTGAAGCGCACTGGCCACGGCAAGCAGCATCACCGCGAGCAGGCGTGCCGACGGCAAAGACTTGAGCGCGCTGCCAGGCATCGACGCAGCGTAGGCCGGCAG
>JACCRJ010000352.1 GCA_013813615.1 Lautropia sp.
GCTCCACGCTGTTGGCCTGCCTGATCGCATCGACAATCAGAAGCAGCGAATCGGCGGCCTAAAAGATCAGCCGGTTCGGTTCGTTCTTGGTGCGCTTCGTGTACTCCGCCGCAACCTCCTGCCCTAGCTTCGGAATCGTCATCTGCGGATGGTAGAGGCCGAACGAGACCATGTACTTGCCGGCTTCCTTCACGTTCTGCCAGAAGTCAGGATAGTCGGCGATGCCGGCGCCGTCGTACAGCCAGGTCTTCGGCCCCGGGGCGACGCCTTGCTCGTACAACTGGTTCATCACGATGTACGCCGCCGGCGGCAGCATGATGTTCACCACCATGTCCGGCGGATTCGCGCGCAGCACCAGGATGGCCGGCGTGAAATCCCGTCCGGCCCGGTCCAGCGTCTCGTACTTGAAGTCGACCTGCGGCGCCTTCTGCTTGATCAGTTCGGCCATCAGCTTGGCCTGGCCGATGCCGTAGTCGGTGTTCTCGGCGAACGCGACCACCCGCTTCACGCCCATGGCGGCGATCGTCTCTGCCATGGCGCTCGAGACCCGGGTGTTGTAGTTGCCCGGGTTGAACACTTCCGGATAACCCTTCTTGCGGATGTCGTCGGACCAGCAGTTGGTGTTGACGTAGGGCGTGGTGTAGCGATGCGCCACTTCCATTTCGGCGAGACAGACCGAACTCTGGTGGCCGCCCGTCACCGCCACCACCTTGTCACTGGTGATCAGCTTTTCCGTGGCGGCGCGACCCTTTTCGGGAATACCCTGATTGTCTTCGTACACCAGCTCGATCTGGCGTCCGAGCACGCCACCCTTGGCGTTGACCATGTCCTTGACGATCTCGACGCCGTCCTTCACCTGGGTACCCTGAACCACCGAGCCCGGCGGCGACTGGGAGATGCTGACACCGATCCTGATCGGATCGGCGGCAAGGGTGGATCCAGCCCACAACGCGCACAGCACAGCAGCAAGCTTCAGTCTTTTCATGGTTGTCTCCTGATGTCTTTTTTGGGCGGTACGGCGCTGCCTTGAAGGGGCGGTACGGCCCTGCCGCTAACGTACGACAGGCTTCTGTAGTCGTCAATCCACCGGACACCGTCGCTCCCCGATCGGACCTTCACCGGAATGCTGACGGTTTTCTTGTCAGGATTCACCCGCCATCGCGACAGGTCTACACTAGGAGCGTCAACCAGGGGCGAGGCTGATCCATGGCGCATGCAGTGCAGGACGAGGCACCTTCTCGGCGCCCGCCGCTCCCGGCATGGCCGGCTACCTCGAGCTACCGTTACTACCGCCACACGTTGGCGGTGCGCATCATGCACTGGGTCAACGTCCTGTCCCTCGCGATTCTGCTCATGAGCGGCCTGCAGATATTCAACGCGCATCCCCGGCTCTATTGGGGAAAGTCGTCCTACACCGGTGCGCCACCCATCCTGGAGATCTCGGCACGGACTGCAGACGATGGCAAGCGGATCGGCGTGACCAGCGTGCTGGGCCACGATTTCGTCACCACCGGCGTGCTCGGCGTGTGGACCGACGCCAGCGGTAAATCCAACGAACGCGCCTTCCCGTCATGGATGACGATTCCGGGCCAGTACTGGCTTTCCATGGCAAGACAATGGCATTTCTTCTTTGCCTGGCTGTTCTTGTTCAACGGCATCGCCTACGTGCTGTACGCGATCTTCAGCAGGCATCTGTCTCGCGATCTCGCGCCCAGTCGCGCGGAGTTGCGCGGCATCGGCGGGTCGATCAAGGAGCATCTGCGCTTTCGCCATGCCCGTGGCGAAGCGGCCAGACGCTACAACGTTCTGCAGAAGCTTGCCTACCTGACGGTGATCTTCGTCCTGCTGCCGCTCATTACTCTGATGGGCTGGGCGATGTCGCCGGCGCTGAATTCGATTTTCGCCGGCTGGGTCGATCTTTTCGGCGGGCGCCAATCAGCCCGGACGATCCACTTCGCCATCGCATGCCTTCTGGTCGCATTTGTCGCCGTCCATGTCTTCGAGGTGCTGATCAGCGGCGTGCTGAATCAACTGCGATCGATGATCACCGGTAGTTTCCGTATCGACCGGGATGGAAATGAACAGCGGGGCCGGCGGACGACGACGGCCCGGCACGACCAACGTGCGGGAGACAAATGATGAACCTCAACAGCGGCGCCAAGCGGCGGTTCCTCAGGCTCGCGGCCGGTAGCGCGAGCGCGCTGTTCCTCACCGGCTGTGACCGGCTCTCGAGGACGGAGTGGTTTCCGAGACTTCTTGGCCAAGGCGAGCGACTGAGCTACGGCGTCTATCGCCTGTTCGGTTCACGCAGGCCGATGGCGCAGGAATTCACGGAAGTCGACCTCTCCCCGAGCTTTCGCAGCAACGGCACCCGGCTGCCGGAGAACGATGTGTACCAGGCGCTGGCGAAGGACGGCTTCGCCAACTGGGCGCTCGAGGTGGGAGGATTGGTCGAGCAGCCCGTCAGGCTGACCCTGGCGCAATTGCGCGCGATGCCGAGCCGGACCCAGATCACGCGTCACGACTGCGTCGAAGGCTGGAGCGCCATTGGCAAATGGACCGGCGTGCCGCTCGCGGAGGTGCTCCGCCAGGTGCGCCCCACGCCGCAGGCGCGTTACGTCGTATTTCATTGTGCTGACCCGATGGAGAACGGGGCAAACTTCTATTACGAGAGCATCGACCTGGACGATGCCTATCATGTGCAGACAATCCTGGCCTATGGCCTCAACGACGCGACCCTGCCGATCGACAACGGCGCGCCGATCCGGGTGCGGATCGAGCGCCAGCTCGGCTACAAGATGGCCAAGTACATCATGCGTATCGAGCTGGTGGAAAGTTTTGCGAACATTGCCGGCGGAAAGGGCGGCTACTGGGAAGACCAGGGCTACCAATGGTATGCAGGCATCTGACAGCCTCACGGCTCCTTCAGGAAGCGCAGGTCCCCGAACCAGGCCGTCACCGTGTCCGCGGTGTTGTCGGTATCGGCGCCGATGGCCAGCCCATTTATCCGGGGTATAGCGCCACCGAAGGCGTCGCTCCAGTCGCGCTCGACATTGCGGCTGACCTCTCGCCACTGCCTCGCATAGACGTCTCCGCTGTCGACCACGATCATCCGCACCCGATCGGTGTAGGGATTCCATCCGGTGCTACCGACTGGCTGGTCGAACCCCCAGACGTAGCACAACGCCGCCGCGGGAACATCCGCACCGGACAACAGCCGGGCGGCCTGCAGGCGCAGGCGGTCGCCCGGCGACAAGCGCTCCGCAGGCAGGTCGAACATTACATAGAGCCGCGCAGCATAGTCGTCCCCCGCCTTGCGTTGCAGGTCCGATCCGGGAAGGGAGCGTGATACCTTCCAGCGCCATCGCAACACCGGCATCTTCGAAGGATCGATGTCGAGGACGGTCAGCCAGGACGAGGCCGCCGATGACGAGGTCACCTTGACCACCTGCTGTCCGTCATCGGATTCAAGCGCGAAGTCGTTGGCGCGCTTGACGTTGGGAAGCGTCTGGTGGCGCCAACCGGGTGCCACGACCGCACCCGGCGGGGCATTCGACAGGGCCGGAACCTAGGGCCGGGCACTCCGGCCTGCGACGACACCCGCCGTGCCCAGACCCCGCCATGCGATCACCCGCCGGCGGTCAGGCACGCCGCGCTACCAAGGTGAAGTCTTGCGCGGGCAGCCAGGTCGAGACGGCAGCGGCGACCAGCAGCAAGGCTCCGGCGCTGCCAAAGCTGACCCAGTGCGTGTCGAACGCCTCGTATGCCCAGCCGCCCAGCCATGAGCTGATCGTCGCACCGATTTGATGAGCAAGGTAAGCAAAGCCGTAGAGGATGCCGACGAGACGGACGCCGTAGACGTCGGCCAGGATGGCCGAGGACAGGGCGATGCTGCCGGCCCAGACGAGACCGCCGATTGCCGACACGCCGTAGAGCTCCCCGTGCGTTCCAACCAGCATCAGTCCGAAGAAACCCAGCCCCCTGACGAGGTAGATGGCGGCCAGGATGTGTCTGCGCGGCAGGACGTCGGAGAGCCTGCCGAGGATCAGCGTGCTGCAGATGGCGACGAGGCCTATGAGCCCTATCCCCAGCGAACTCGTCGTGGAGTCGAAGCCGTGGTCCATCAGCATCGGCATGCCGTGCGTCCCGATCAGGTTCATGCTGAACCCGCAGGCGAACAAGCCGAAGCTGATCTTCCAGAAAGGGGCAGTGCGCACCGCGCCCCGGAACTGAAGGGTCGGGGTCGCACGGGGCACGGCCTGGGCCTGTTTCATCTGGTCCGGAATCAGGTCGGCGTGCGCAGGCGCATCGTCGCGGACCACCAGTATGGCCGCGGGGACGGTTAGCGCCGCGAAGACGGCGGCGTAGCCAAGCAGGGTCATTTGCCAGCCCGCCGCGGCGATCGAGATGGTCAGCGCCGGCGTCATGATCGCGATGCCCGCCATCGAGCCGGTGGAAAGAAAGAACAGGGCCATCCCACGGCGGCGCATGAACCAGTGGCTGATTACCGGCGCGAATGCGACCGGGCTGGTAAAGGCGAGGCCGAAGGACATCAGGACGCCGAAGGCGAGCAGGAAGCTGACGGGATCGCGCGCATTCACGGTCCAGATCGTCGAGACGACGACGATCGCAACACCCAGCAGCAGGACGAAGCGCGTGCCACGCCTGGCGACGAGATACCCGGCAAGCGGCATTCCAAGTCCGTAGCAGAGCATGCCGATGGCGACGATGCTGGCAAGCAGGCTGCGACTATAACCGAGGTCGTTGGCCATGGGCAGAAAGAAGGGGCCAATGCCCATCCGCATGCCAACGGTGAGCAGGGTCACCAGCGTTGCGGCCGCGACGATGTTCCATCCGAAGTACCACTTCCCAGGACCGCTGCCAGCCAATTCGACCTCCCCCATATTTCTGTCTCGGTCAGCGTTGCGTCGCGCCGATGTCGCCCGGACCGAGCGAGCTGACGATCCTGTTGGTCGTGTCGTCGGTGCGGATCAAATGCTAGTGCAGAGAGGGTTTCTGCGCTCTCTGTTGCTATATTCGCTGCAGCGAAGACACCTGGAGAGGATCACGCCATGCGAGAGAAGATCAGCAACTACCCCAGCGACTCGAAGATCACCACCGTCGAGGCCCGCACCGTCAGCATTGCACTCGACCAGGCCACGTCGTTCTCGACCCGCCGGGTCACCGCGCGCGACTACACCGTCGTCAGGGTCCGGACCGCCGACGGCCACGAGGGGATCGGCTTCTGCTACGGCGGCAGCCGTGCCGGCTCGCTGGTCACGCATGCGGTGCGAGAACTGTTCGCGCCGATGCTGGTCGGCCAGAGCGCGCTTCGGGTGGAAGGACTGTGGGAGGAGATGTACCAGGATTCCATCCTGCAGGGGCGCGCCGGCTCGACGATGCGGGCGCTCTCCATCATCGACGTCGCGCTGTGGGACCGCAACGCCCGAGCGGCCGGCCTGCCGCTGTCGCTGTACCTGGGAGGGCACGCCAAGGAACGGGTGCCTGCGTACGCCAGCGGCGGCTACTATCTCGACGGCAAGACACCGCAGAAGCTGGGCGAGGAGATGGCCGGCTACGTGGCGCTCGGCTTCACGGCGGTCAAGATGAAGGTCGGCCGCCTCAGTCCGAAGGATGAGGAGGAGCGGATTGCGGCCGCGCGTGAAGCAATCGGGGACGACGTGCTGCTGATGCTGGACGCGAACAACGCGTGGCGCGACCTGCCGACGGCGCTTGAATACATGAAGCGCTACGAACCGTACGATCCTTACTGGATCGAGGAGCCGTTCAGCCCCGACGATATCCCCAACCATGCGCTGCTGGCGGAATGCACGCCGGTGACGGTCGCTACCGGCGAAATCGAGGCCGGCCGCTGGCGCCACCAGGAACTGCTGGAGCAGCGCGCCGCCCTGATCCTGCAGTCCGATGCAGCAGTCTGCGGCGGCATCAGCGAGTGGCGCCGCATCGCGGCCATGGCGGCAGGTTTCGGGGTGACGATGTGTCCGCACTGGTTCCACGACCTGCACGTCCACTTGGTCGCTGCCACGCCGAATGCGCGCTTCGTGGAGTACTTCCCGGACGACCAGGTGCTCAACTTCCGCCGCCTGGTGGACACTCAACTGTCCTTCGAGGACGGGAGCCTGAAGGTCCCGACGGGCCCAGGGCTGGGCTTTCGATTCGAGGAAAAGGCGCTCCAGAAGTATGCTGTCGATAAGTGGGCTTGAACCTGCACGGATCGAGCGGGTCGCCGAGCCTCAGCGGCTTCCTTTGCCCCGCTCCGGCGCGTCGATCCCCTTGATCGGGTCTTTCTCCAGGTCCGGGCCGATCTCCACGATCTTGTCGTCGGTGGCAGCCTCCTGGTAGTTCTCCGGCTGCTTGCGTTTGGCGTCCTTCTCCGACTCTTCCAGGGCCTTGCGCTGATCCTGCCCTGTCGTGCCGGGCTTCTGTGGCGTTGGGCTCATTGCGTCTCCTTGGATGTGTGGTGAAAATAAAAATGAGCAAGGTTCATACCTACTTCCGTTCAGCCCCCAGAAAGGCCCTCGCCACTGACGCATCACAGAGGTCCGCCGACCTCGTTCTGTTACGGACTGCGCCGGCGCGGCAGCGCTGGTGATAGGTGCGAGAATCGCTGCATGACGCCGACCCTCGCCCAGCTCGACGCCACCGCCGATCTCCTCCTCGTTGTGGCGGACCGGCAAATCCTGCCGCACTTTCGCCGCCTGAACGCGCGCGACGTGCGCACGAAAAGTTCGGCAATCGATTTCGTCACCGATGCCGATGAGGCTGCGGAGCGGATGCTG
>JACCRJ010000397.1 GCA_013813615.1 Lautropia sp.
CGGCGTCGGCGTTTTTGACCGGTACGAATTCCACCGCCACGTCGCCGCCCGCTTGCCCGGCCGGGACGACCTTCAGCCACCCCGGAGCATCGGAGGCGACCAACGCGAACCCTTTCAACTCCAGCACGCTGCGCAGCAGCGCCGGCAGCGCGGCGGTGGAGATCCCCGCCGGCGATGCGATGGTCACTTTCTTCCCTGCGATCTGCTCATCGTAAAGGATGTTGGTTCCCAGGCGCTTCGCGACATAATCAACCAGCACCTTCAACTCTACGTTTTCGGGGAAGTTCAGCTGGATCAGATCATCGGCCACCGGCGCCGCGGTCGATGTGGAGGCGGGCGCAGTCGCTGCCGGCGCGGTCTGAGCGTGTGCTGATGACATGACCATCAGCACGGCCGACAGCAGACCGATCGCCGGAAGTCGCAACGGCACTTTAGATCACGATCCTTTCATTTCAGTTGAACAACCCATCGACAAATCCGATCTGATACACCATGAACAAGCCGAAGCAGAGGCTGAAGAGTCCCGCCGCCCCGCGAACCGCAAAGTTCGCCCGCGCGAACCGGTCCGCCGTCAGGTGTACGGGCAGGCCGACCAGTGCGCTCATGAACATCATCCCAGCGATCGTCCCGATTCCGAAGACAGCGATGTAGGCGAAGCCCACCAGCGGCGAGGGGATCGTCGTCAACACCAGCAGCATCAGCGCCGCGCTGCCCGCCAATCCATGCACCATTCCGACCAGCATCGGCCTCGGCGAGAGCCGGAGGCCATGGTGGGTGCGTGGCTCGGCTTCGGGCAAACCATCGTGCAAGTGCAGATGAGCGTGGGCGAGAGCGCCGTGGCGGTGCGGGTGCAGGTGAATCTGGCCGCCGCGTTTCAGCTTGACGATGGCATTGATTCCCATCCCGATGAGCATGAACGCGACGCCCATCTCCAGCGCCATCGCCGTTGTTTCGCTGATCCGCACGTGCAGCAGAATGACGACCACGCCCGCCAGTAGAAGAGAAATGGTATGGCCGATGCCCCAAAGCCCGCCCACCAGCGCTGATGCGAACAGACTGCTGCGCTGACTGACCATCGTGGTAACGGCGGCGAGGTGGTCGGCCTCGACGGCATGCTTCAACCCGAGAGCCGTCCCCAGGAGCAGGATTGATGCGATCGACACCGCGCCGGGTGGTGCGATGGGCGCGGCGTGGTGCATGAGTAACTGTGACTTGGTGATTGCTTCGTAACAGATGCCGGCGCCAAGGCAGGTGATCACAAAGGAACTGAAGACGGGGACGATTTGGGCGAGCCTGCCAAACCGGCTCGGCCGCTTGAACAGGCGCGCGGCGTAGACGAAAACGAGGCCAACGGTCGTCAGCGTGGCGGCCAACCCGATGCTGAACGCCAGCACGAGGAGCAAGCCGTACGCGACGCGGTGCAGCGCCACCGCGGCCAGTAAGACGACGAGCGCCGAGGGGCACGGCAGGATGCCGCCGGAGATTCCCAGCGCGAGTAGATTTCGCCAGGTGACCGGGGCACCGTCAGCTCCCGGCGGCAGGTGGGAGTGCGCGACCCCGCCGTGCGAGTGGTACAGCGCGGGGTCAGTTCCCGAACCGTCGTCCGCCGCGACCATTCCTTCGTGCGAATGCGCCGCCTCCCACCATCCCGTCGCGGCGCCAAGGCGGCGGACGAACAGGCTCGCCCCCACCGCCACGACAATGGCTCCCGAGACGAAGCTGAGCACCGGAAACAACCGCTCCGGCAACACGTAGCTTGAGGCGAACAGCGTCACCAACCCGAGCGCGAACACGCCCAGCGTGTGAGTGAGGGTGACGGTGACACCGAGGAACAGCGCGTGTCGCGGCGTCCCTCGCGTTCCGACCAAGTACGCGCCGACCACCGTTTTCCCGTGTCCCGGGGAGAGCGCGTGGGCGGCGCCAAGTGCCGTGGCGATCAGCAACCCCAGCGCGGCGAGGCCGGGGGTGAGCCGCTTGATGGAGATGAGTTCCGCCAGCCGATCCCGCGCCGGCACCATCGGTTGGACGATTGGTTGCGCGATCGGTTGCCCGTCGCGCGCCCGCAACGGCGCCGAACCGGTCGGAGCGGCGCCGGACGCCACGGAGAACGTGGCGTAACGCTCGTCCAGCGGCGCGGCGAGCGACTCCTCTGGGTACGCTCGCAGTTCGTCGCTGGCGCTGGTGCCAGAAGCGGAGCTGTCGAACACCGATATCCCCGCCGCCGCAGTAATCACCAGTTCGCGCCAGCCGATGCGATCGAGGTAGTTTTCGTTCTCGAACCGCAGCATTCGAACGCTTTGCACGGCGCCCCGCGGGAAGTCGGCGATCCAGTCGGACTCGACGCGCAGCGTGCGAAGTCCGGCCATGCCCGGCGGCGTCGTGATGGTCGCCGCGGTTTGCCGGAGGGAAAGCCGGTTCCCATCGGCGATGACGCGCATTCCGTCGGCGTAGCCCGTGAGGATGCCGGCGAGATACGCGTTGAGTTCCGCGGGGGAAGGCGAGCCA
>JACCRJ010000432.1 GCA_013813615.1 Lautropia sp.
CCCAGGATCAGCGCGCGGCCAGCCGGCACCAGCCCCTGGCTGAGGCGCACGCCGTGGGCCGCTGTGCCGATGGTGTCGAGCAACAACGGCGCGAGGTGCGACGGCACGTCGTCGGGTACCGGCAACAGGCACTGATCGGGCACGGCCAATCCTTCCGCGTAACCGCCCGCGCGCTGCCAGCCCACCAGCTCCGTAATGTTCTCGCAGAGATGGGTGTCTCCCCCTGCACAGGCGGAACAACGCCCGCACCAGACGGGTATGTAAACCAGGCAGCGCCGGCCGTGCAGGCGGTGCGTGGGGGAATCGACGGTCCCCACGATCTCGTGCCCGGGCGTTACCGGCCAGCCGGCCTTGTAGGGTCGCAAATCACTGCCGCACAACGCGCAGGCTTGCACCCGCAGCAGCACTTCTCCGCCCGCCGGCACCGGCCAGGCGACGTCGCCGATCTCGATACGACCCTCACCGAGGAATGTGGCGTGACGCATGACTCTCCCGGTATTGCTTATCCCTTCACCGCGCCGAATGACAGGCCCGAGACCAGCCGACGCTGAATGAGGAAGGTGAGGATGATCGGTGGCAGCGCGATGACGGTTGCCGCTGCCATCAAGGTTCCCCAGTTGGTGACCCCCTCGCCGATGAAGTTGAACGAAGCGACAATCGCGGTCTTGGAGCTGATGCCCGACAGTACCAGGGCGAACAGGAAGTAGTTCCACGAAAAGATAAAGCTCAGGATGGTCGCGACCACCAGACCCGGGACCACCACCGGCAGCGCGATGCGCAAAAGGATTTGCCCGGATCGGCAGCCGTCGATCTGCGCGCTTTCGGTCAGCTCGCGCGGCAGACCGTCGAAATAGGGCAGCATCGTCCAGAGCGCTATCGGCAGCGTGATGACTGCATGGGTGATGATCAGGGAGGCATGCGTGCCTGACAGCCCGACGTTGGAGAACATGATGAACCAGGGCAGGAGGAACAAGGTGCCGGGAGCCATCCTCGCGAACAACGTCAGCGTTGCCGGCCAGACCATCCTGTGCCAGGAAATCGCATAGGCGGCTGGCACCGCCAGCAGAAGCCCCAGCAACGTCGATCCGCCGGCCACGTAGAAGCTGTTGAGCGTATTCTCGAGGAAGTCGGTCCGCACGAACAACTGCCGATAGTTCTCCAGCGTCGGCGTGAACAGCAGCTCGGGCGGATAGCGCGTGATATCCACGCGGCTCTTGAAGCTGGAGAGCAGCATCCAGGCGACCGGCGCGAACAGCACCAGCATCAGGATGATCACCTGCACTCCCACCAGCACGCGGCTGACCCGGGATCGCATCACCAGGTCACCTTGCGCCGCAGCTGCCCGAAGACCAGGACTGCCGCGAACACGATCGTGCTCAACGTGATCATCAGCGCCGAGGCATAGCCGATGTCGGAGAACTCGAAGCCCTTGCGGTAGGCATAGATGTTCAACGTCGAGGACGCGTAGCCGGGACCGCCCTGCGTGGTGATGTAGATCACGTCGAAGAATCGGAGCAGGTCGACGCTGCGCAGGATCGCCGCCGTGAGGATGGTCGGGCCCAGCAAGGGCAGCGTGATGTAGACCAGTTGCCGCCAGCCCACCGCGCCGTCGATCGCTGCGGCTTCATATACCCTCTGCGGCAGGGATTGCAGGCCGCCCAGCACGATCAGCGCGACGAACGGTGTCCATTGCCAGGTGTCGACGAGGATGATCGTAAAGATGATCCAGTCGCTCGATGCGAGGAACAAACTGGTCGGCAATCCCGCGGACTTCAACAGATAGTTGGCGACGCCCATCGACGGATCGAGGACGACGATCGACATCATTCCGACCACCACGGGCGGCAGCATGAAGGGCGAAATCATCACCGTCCGGATGACGCCTTTCAGCGTCTCGATGCGGTTCAAGAAGAGGCCCAGCGCTACCCCGAGAACCAGTTGCAGGACCAGCGCGCCGAGGTAGAGCACGAAGGTCAGACGCAGGCCGTTCCAGAACTGTTCGTCGAACGCAAGACCACGGTAGTTGCCCAGGCCTACGAAACTTACCGGCTGGCCCAGCTTGTAGTCCAGCAGGCTCAGCCACAGTGCATAGCCGAAGGGAAAAATGACCATCACCGCGACGAAGATCAGCGCGGGCAGGGTCATCCATCGCAGCGACGCTACCCGCTGGCCCACCGGTGCCTGGCTCACTGCAGCTTGGCAAGCGCCTCATCCACCTGACACATCGCATCGCGGGCGCTTGCCTGCCCGAGGAAAATCTTCTGGACGCCACCGCCCACGATTTCCCGCGCCTCGATGACACGGTCGGTCGGCGGATAGGAGATCGCGGTACCGGTCTTGCTGATCTCCACGAGGGAATCGGCCCAGGCTTGGCGAATTGGCACCTCGGACGTCCATGCCTTGAACTCCGGACCGTTGAAGACCGTGCTGCGGGGCGGCGCGACGCCGTTCTTCACCAGGCGCGTCTGCATCTCGTTGCTGGTCGCCCACTGCATGAAATACCAGGCAGCGTCCTTCTTGGTCGAGAAATTGGAGACCGACAATCCCCAGCCGAAAACGATCGGCTTCGAGATGCCCGAGACCTTGCCCCTGGGCAGGACCTTCACGCCGATGTCCTTGTCCCGACCGGGAAACTTGACGATGTTGGCGAACTCGTTGGACGACTCGTGGGTCATCGCGAGGCGCCCCTGGCCGAGCATTTCGATCACCTGGGTGAAGGTGTGGTTGGCGGCGCCCGGCGGCCCGTAGTCCTTGAGCAGATTGGCGTACATCTCCGCGCCCTTCACGCTGTCGGGCTGGCAAAGGCCCGGCTTGCCGTCGGGTGTTGCGAAGTCGCCGCCGCTGTTGTAGATGAAGGCCGATACCGCATAGGAGATTGCACCGCGGATTCCTCGGGCCGCCCAGACCGATGCGCCGTCGAGGGCTGGACAGCCCTTGAGCTTGGCGGCGGCTTCGGGTATTTCCTCGAGGAACATCGGCTCTGCGACGTTGCACTTCTGGAAGAAGTCCTTGCGCCAGTAGAACAGCGGGCCCTCCAGGTTGATCGGCAGGCCGACCAGCTTGCCGCCGACGGTCTCGGCTTTGCGCAGGCCCTCGCCGAAGTCGTTGAAGTTGAAGTCGGGCGCGGTGGATGCGGGGCTGGCCAGAAGCGGCGACAGATTCGCATACCAGCCGGCCTTGTCGTAGATAGCGCCTTCGCGGAACTTCAAGGACATGAACACGTCGATATCGCTGGACTTGGCCTGCATCATCGTGGTGAGGCGGGTGCGGAACTGCTCTTCATTGAAGATCTCGATGCGCAGGTTGATGCCTGTCTTGGCGGTGAACTCGCCCGCCATTTCACGAACTGCCTGTGACCATGGATGATTGTTCAGCAACAGGTTTATGGTCTGCCCGTTATTCTTCTTCCAATCGAAGGTCTGGGCCGATGCCGTGCCACCGACCAGAACGAGCGCCAATCCTGCCAACAAGGCCCCTATAGACTTTCGCATCACTGCTCTCCTTACATGTTAGATAGCCAGTTGTCCACGGCGACGAGCGCCACCCGCGACGCGTGAAACTGAAGCGAACCGTCCAGCAGCCGCCGCGGATCCGGCTTTGCCGGTCCGCTGGGGGCGCCCCCTTGGGGGAGGCGCCGAAGGCGCTTCGGGGGGAGTTTCCACCCACTGTTCGAGCACCACGTCCCGCTTGTTCCGAAGGTGCTGTTCGAGAATCGCGCGCAG
>JACCRJ010000438.1 GCA_013813615.1 Lautropia sp.
GCCGGGCACCCGCCTGACGCCGCAGGCGACCGGCCTGGCCGCCTCTGTGGGCGCCGCGACGCTCAAGGTGTTCGGCCGGTTGCGGGTCGCCTGTTTTTTCACCGGTGATGAACTGGTGATGCCGGGCGAACCGCTCAAGCCGGGGTCGATCTACAACTCCAACCGCTTCCTGCTGACCGGGCTGCTGCGACGCCTCGGCTGCGAGGTCCTGGATCTCGGCATCATCGGCGACAGCCTCGAGGCAACCCGGGCTGCCCTGCGGCAGGCGGCTGCGCAGTCGGACCTGATCGTCACCTCCGGCGGCGTGTCGGTCGGCGAGGAGGACCATGTCAAGCCGGCGGTCGAGGCCGAGGGCGAGCTCCACCTGTGGCAGATCGCGATCAAGCCCGGCAAGCCGTTGGCCTATGGACGAGTGCGGCGGTCTGGCGCCGGCGAAGCAGCGCCCGGCGGTGCAGGAAGCGCGGGTTTCGCACACTTCATCGGGCTGCCGGGCAATCCGGTGTCGAGCTTCGTGACGTTCCTGATGTTCGCGCGGCCGTTCATCCTGGCGCTGCAGGGCGTCTCCAAGGTCGAACCGGTGCGCCTGCGACTTGTCGCCGGCTTCGACTGGCCGCGGCCGGACCGCCGGCGCGAGTTCCTGCGGGTGCGGGTGGATGCGCAGACCGGGCTGCTGGAGTTGTTCCGCAACCAGGGCTCCGCCGTCCTCACCTCCACCGTCGAAGCCGACGGGCTTCTGGACAATCCCGGCGGTCAGCCGATCCGGCGAGGGGACGTGGTAACGTATTTGCCGTTCGCCGATCTGCTGAACTGACGCGGCGCCAGCGGTCCCGGTTCAGCCATCACGGAGGTTCACCCAGTGCAGGTCAGGATCCTCTACTTCGCAAGTCTTCGGGAGGCCCTGGACACCAGCGGCGAAACCGTCCGGCTGCCGGAGGGAATCGATACCGCCGGCGCGCTGCGGCAGTGGCTGATTCGCCGGGGAGCGCCCTTCGCCGACGCGCTGGGGGCTGGCAAGGCGATCCGGATGTCCGTCGACCAGACGATGGCGAATGCCTCGACGCCGCTGGCGGAAGACGTCGAGGTCGCCTTCTTCCCGCCGGTGACCGGGGGCTGAGCGATGCCGGTGCGCGTGCAGCAGCAGGATTTCGACTGCGGTGCGGAGATCGCGGCGCTGCGCGGGACCGACGGCCGGGTAGGTGCGGTCGCCTCCTTCATCGGAACGGTCCGCGACGCCAGCGAAGGCGCCGATGTCGCCACGCTCACGCTCGAGCACTACCCGGGCATGACGGAGAAGGCACTCGATGCCATCTGCGCCGAGGCGACGTCGCGCTGGGACGTGCTGGACATCCTGGTGATCCATCGGTTCGGGGAACTGAAGCCAACCGACCAGATCGTGCTGGTGGCCGTCAGCTCTGCCCACCGGGGCGAGGCGTTTGCGGCCTGTCAGTACATCATGGACTACCTCAAGACCGAGGCGCCGTTCTGGAAGAAGGAAGCGACCCCGCAGGGCGATCGCTGGATCGAGGCGAAGAGCTCCGACGACGAGGCTGCCGCCCGCTGGCGTAGTCGATGAGCCAGTCGCTTGGCCAGGACTTGGGACAGTTGCTGCCGGGCGTATCGTTGGCCGCCGTCGTCGGCGTGGGCATCGGCGCGGCCGTCGGCGCCTGGCTGCGCTGGGGCCTGAGCCTGCTGCTGAACGCCAGCCATCCCCACTTTCCGCTCGGCACCTGGATCGCCAACCTGCTCGGCGGCCTGCTGATCGGCGTATCGCTCGCCTGGTTCAGCCGGCATCCCGACATTGCGCCGGCGTGGCGGCTGACCGCTGTCACCGGCTTCCTCGGCGCGCTCACCACCTTTTCAGCGTTTTCGATCGAATCGCTGCTGCTGCTGCAGAAGGGGCAGTTCGGCTGGGCCTTCCTGCACAGCGTCGCCCATCTGTTCGGCTCGCTCGCCGCCGCGGCAGCCGGCTACCGGATGGTGGCCTCCGCCGCTCAATGAGCCCGGGTGCCGGCGTGCCGCTGCCGGAAGTGGCCTGGTGGTGGTGGATCGTGCTGTCGCTGGCGGCGGCCGGAGCCCAGACGGCGCGCAACGCCATGCAGAAGGGGCTGACGGGAACTCTCGGCACCGTCGGCGCAACCCTGGTTCGCTTCGTCTTCGGCCTGCCTTTCGCCGCGGTGTCGCTGCTCGGCGTGCTCTGGATCACCGGCGCCGCGCTGCCCGCGGGTTCCTCCGCGTTCTTCGCCTGGGTGGCGTTCGGCGGGCTGGCGCAGATTGCCGCCACCGCGCTGATGCTGGCCGCCATGCGCCAGCGCAGTTTCGTCGTCGCTACAGCCTATGTGAAGACCGAGGCGATCCAGGTGGCAGTCTTCGGCCTGGTGTTCCTGGGGGAGACGCTGAGCGCGACGGCGGTGGCCGCCGTCGTGGCGGCGACGACCGGTGTCCTCCTGATGTCATGGCCCAAGAGCCTGAGCCGGCCCCCGGGTGCCGCGGCCGGCGGCAAGCCGGGTGTCTCCTGGCAGCCCGTGCTGATGGGGTTGCTGGCCGGCAGCTTCTTCGCCGCCTCGGCGGTCGGTTTCAAGGGGGCCATCGTGACTGTCGGGACCGGTGCCGGCGGCTCCGGCTCCTTCGTGATGGACGCCACCTTTACCCTCGTCTGCGGCCTCCTGATGCAGACCGTATTGCTCATCGCCTGGCAGGGGATTCGTGACCGGCAGGTGCTGATCGCGATGCTGCGGGCGTGGCGGCCGTCGCTGCTCGCCGGGTTGATGGGCGCGCTGGCGTCGCAGATGTGGTTTCTCGCCTTTGCGATCGCGACCACCGCGCATGTCCGGACCCTTGCGCTGGTGGAGATCCTGTTCGCCCACGCGCTGTCCCGCCGGCTGTTCTCGCAGCACTCCACCCGCGTAGAGTTGGTGGGCATCGCGCTGGTGGTGTCGGGCGCGATCCTGCTGATCAACGGCTGAGCCTGGCCGCCCGACCGGTCGCGATGCTCAAAGCAGCGGCGCAGCAAGCCGGGCTGCGCTTTTCATCAGGCGCACGCCGAAGCGCTCCTTCGAGTGGTCCGACTTCAGCCGCACGGACACCGCCAGGTCGGACTCGAAAGCGGCTGCCAGCTCGGCATTGATTCCGGCATCGTAGATTGCCGCGACCACTTCGAAGTTGAGCCGGAAGCTGCGGTTGTCGAAGTTGGGCGTGCCGATGATGGCGCAGTTGTCGTCGATCACGAGAGTCTTGGAGTGCAGCATGCGGGCCTTGTACTCCCACACCTTCACCCCTGCGGCGATGAGATCGTCGTAGTACGAGCGGGCTGCCGCGCTGACGACGATCGAGTCGCTGCGGCGAGGCACCAGCAGCCGCACGTCGACGCCGCGCAGGGCCGCGCTGGTGAGCGCCAGCAACGCGGGCTCGGTCGGCACGAAGTACGGCGTGGTGAGCCAAGCCCGTCGATTCGATGCATGAATGGCAGCGACGTGCATGCGGTGGATGGCTTCGAGCGGTGCGTCCGGGCCGCTGGTGACGATCTGGACCGGTATCTCGCCGGGCTCCACCTGCGGCAGCAGCT
>JACCRJ010000440.1 GCA_013813615.1 Lautropia sp.
GGCTGCTGCAGGTTCGGTTCGGCCAGATCCCCGAGCTCGACACCGAGAAGCAGTTCACCATGCTGATGGGCAAGGGCGAGGCCGCCGGTCGGCGCGCCTGGCTGGAAGAGCACGGGCACGAAGCACAAGCAGATCTGTGATGGATGATCGGCAGGACGATGTTTTTCGACCGCCGGGGCAGGACGAGCCGGATGCCCTGACGCTTGCGCACTATGCGGAGCGGGCCTATCTCGACTACGCGATCTCGACCATCAAGAGCCGGGCCCTGCCGGACGTCTGCGACGGCCAGAAGCCGGTGCAGCGGCGCATCCTCTATGCGATGAACGAGATGGGGCTCGGACCGACCGCGAAGCCGGTGAAATCCGCGCGCGTGGTCGGTGACGTGCTGGGCAAGTACCACCCCCACGGCGACACGGCAGCGTACGACGCCCTGGTGCGCATGGCGCAGGACTTCACGCTGCGCTACCCCCTGATCGACGGCCAGGGCAACTTCGGTTCGCGTGACGGCGACGGCGCCGCCGCGATGCGCTACACCGAGGCGCGCCTTACGCCGTTCGCGAAACTGCTGCTGGACGAGATCGACCTGGGCACGGTGGATTTCGTTCCGAACTACGACGGCTCGGGGATGGAGCCGGCCCGCCTGCCGGCGCGGCTGCCGATGGTCCTGCTGAACGGCGCGTCCGGCATCGCGGTGGCACTGACCACCGAGATACCGCCTCACAACATGAGGGAGGTCGCGAAGGCGGCGGTGGCGGTCATCCGCAATCCAAAGCTCAGCCTCGAGGAATTGCTGACCCACGTGCCGGGGCCGGATTTTCCCGGCGGCGGCCAGATCATTTCGTCGGCCGCGGACCTCGCAGACGCCTATCGCTCGGGCCGCGGCACGATCAAGGTGCGGGCGCGCCACCGGTTCGAGGAACTTGCGCGCGGCCAGTGGCAGCTCGTGATCGACGAGCTGCCTCACGGCGTTTCGTCGCAGAAGGTGCTGGAAGAGGTGGAAGAACTGACCAACCCCAAGGTCAGGGCAGGCAAGAAATCGCTGTCGGCGGAACAGTTGCACCTGAAAGGTCAGTTGCTCGGCGTCATGGATGCGATTCGCGACGAATCCGGCCGTGAAGCCGCCGTGCGCCTCGTCGTCGAGCCGAAAACCTCCCGGATCGATCAGCAGGTGCTGCTCAACAGCCTGCTGACCCTGACCAGCCTCGAATCCAGCATATCGATCAACCTGGTGATGATCGGCCGGGACGGCCGGCCGCGGCAGAAGTCGCTGCTGGAAATCGTCCAGGAATGGGTGGCGTTCCGGGTCGAGACGGTGCGCCGTCGCTCGCTCTTCCGGCTGGAGAAGGTCAGCGACCGCATCCACATCCTGCAAGGTCGGCAACTGGTCCTGCTCAACATCGACGAGGTCATCCGGGTCATCCGCCAGTCAGACGAACCGAAGGAGGCGCTGATCGGCGCCTTCGGGCTGACGGACCGGCAGGCGGAGGACATTCTGGAGATCCGCCTGCGCCAGCTGGCGCGGCTCGAGGCGATCCGGATCGAGCGCGAACTCGAGGAGCTTCGCGAGGAGTCGGCCCGGCTGCAGGCGCTGCTGGAGAGCGAGTCGGCCTTGCGCCGGCTGATCGTGAAGGAGATCGAAGCCGACGCGAAGCAGTACGGCGACGACCGGCGCACCCTGATCGAGCAGGCCGAGCGGGCCAGCGTGGAGGTCAGGCTGGTGGAGGAACCGGTGACGGTGATCGTCTCGGAGCGCGGCTGGGTGCGGGCGCGCCAGGGTCACGGACACGATCCGGCGCAGTTCGCCTTCAAGAGCGGCGACGCCTTCTACGGCGCCTACCCGGTGATGACCAGCGACATGCTCTACGCGATAGCCACCAACGGCCGCGTGTATTCGATCGCGGTATCCGGACTGCCCTCCGCGCGGGGCGACGGCGCGCCGCTCACCAGCCTGGTGGACGTGGAGCCTGGGGCGCGCATCGAGCATGCTTTTGCCGCAGACGCCACTGTGTCGATCCTGCTGGCGACTGCCGGCGGCAACGGACTCGTCTGCCAGGTCGGCGACTGGGTCAGCAGGATGAAGGCCGGCAAGAGCTTTCTGACGCTGGAAGCCGGGGATGTGCCGCTGCGACCGGCGCTTTTCCTTGCCAGCGTCGGCACCACCGTCGTCTGCCTGAGCGACGGCAGCGGCGGCGGCTATCGGGGCCGCATGATCTCGTTCGACGTCGCCGCGGTGAAGGCGCTGAAGAACGGCGGCCGGGGCGTGAGCCTGATGGGGCTGGATGCGAAGGAAAAGCTGCGCCAGGCGATCGTGAGCGGGCGCAACGGCCTGGTCGTCCGCGGCAGCGGCAATCGCGACCGGCCGATGGAGCGGACGATGACGCCGCGTGAGATCGCCACCTATGCAGGCGGCCGCGGGCGCAAGGGGAAGCTGCTCGAACCGAAGTGGAAGGACGTCGCGATGAACCTGCCGGCAGACTCCTAGCTAGGAACCCCGACAGCCTCCTAGGGACCGTTGCCGGTCCATTGCACCGGCAACGTTGCCAGCGCGGTACCTAGCGCATGCACCAGCCCGTCGAGCGCCGGCTGCGAGCGCAGGATGCGCGCGGTGCCGATGGTGCTCAGGTACGCACCGAAGCGCCCCTTGTCCTCGAAGCGGCTTCGAAAAGGGCTTGCCGCGAGCAGGCCTGCGA
>JACCRJ010000445.1 GCA_013813615.1 Lautropia sp.
CCTCCAGCAAGTCGGCCGCGGCATTCATCAGCCGGCTGCGCTCGTCGAGGGATGTCCGGCTGTGATGCCGGAACGCCAGCGTAGCCATCGCCAGGGCCGATTCGATCTGAGCCGGCGTGTGCGGCTCGTACCTGTTCATCGTCTCGCCGGTTGCAGGGTTGATACTGCGAATCGTCATGGTGGGGGCTCCTGTTTGTTTGTGCTCACGCCGTTGGGATCGCACGCCGATGGCAACGGGCAGCCGGTTGCCATCGGCGGCGTGACCTCAGGCGGCAAGTGCCTCCGCCGCCGCGGCAGCGCCGGCCGAACTCACGACTTCATGGACGAACTGCATCTTGCGCAGCGCCCGGTACGACAAGGCGAACGGATAGGCATCGTCGTGCCCCAGGCTGCGGCTCAGGCTGTTGGTGAGCAAGGTCAGCGGCACCCATTCGTGCACCATCGCGGCGAACTCTTCCGACAGCTGTGCCTCTGCCGGGATCTGCGCCGCCACCTTCTGGTCGGCAAAGCCTTCGATATGCAGCTTCCAGGAATGCGCCGTGTTGAGCAGATCCACCATGTGCAGGTAATGGGCCCAGGTTTCCGCCCAGTCCTCCCACGGATGCATGGTCGCGTAGCCGCTCACGAAGCCACTCTCCCACCCCGGCCGCGGCCCTTCGCGGTAGTGCCGTTGCAGCGCCTCGCCGTAGTCCCGGCGGTCGTCGCCGAAAAGGGTCCTGAAGGGCTCGAGGAACCGGCTCTCGCTGACGAGGACGTCCCAGTAATAGTGGCCCGACTCGTGACGGAAATGCCCGAGGAGCGTGCGGTACGGCTCGTGCAGGTGGTGCTTGCTGCGCTCCCGCTGCACCGCATCCGACTCGATGGCGTTGATGGTGATCAGGCCGCATTCGTGGCCCGTCAGCACCGGTCGGCCCGCATCCAGCTGGCGAAGGAAGTGAAACGCCAGGCCGTGGTCCGGGTCCTCCAGCCGCGAGCGCGCCGGCAGGCGCAAGCCGAGGATGGTGTAGAGCCACGTCCGCTTGGCGGCCTCCAGCTTCAACCAGGCCAGCCGGTTCTCCGGCAGCGACTGGTCAGGTATGGTTTCGGTCAGGCGGCAGGAGACGCAGAGGGGGTTCGCTTCATGGCCTGCGACCATCCAGTTGCACAGGCAGGCGCTGGCGTAGTTGACGCAGGCGCGCCAGCTGCCGGGCGGGCCGCCATGGCGGCGCAGGGAGCCGTCGTCCTGCACCTCGAAGGATCCAAGCTGTCGCCCCTCCGGGATGAACCCGACCCGGGATCCGCACTGCCCGCAGCGGTCGTTCTGGAAGTAGAGCGGCTGGCCGCAGTTCTCGCAGCGGAACTGACGCATAGATCTTTCCTTCAACAGCGTACCGTGGCCGCGCCTGTTCGCTACTTACCTGCCGGTGAGGGCGTCCGATATCTGCAGTGTCAGCGGGTCATTCGGATCGTTCAACGCCATCACGATGGAGAAGTGGTCGTGACCGTCCAGAATCTGCGCACTCGCGCGGGGATTGCCGGCCGCCTTCCAGCACCGGGCCAGCTCCGTGCTTTGCCGCTGGTATTCGGGACCTTCCTTGGCGCCCACCAAAGCAAGCCATGAGCCTGCCTCCGGCGCGGCAAGGCTTACAGGGCTGTTGCGTGCGACTTCCTCCTCCGACAGCCCGAGGCTCTGCTGCAGGTAGCACCGACTGATCGGCACCAGGTCGTGCAGCCCGCTGATGGAGAAGCCGGCGCTCGGCCGAGTCGCCACCGGGCGCCGGACCATCGGCGCGGTGAAACGTGCCCAGTCGGTCGCTCCGACCATCGCCGTCAGGTGTCCGCCGGCGGAATGTCCGGCAACCGCGACCCGCGCCGGGTCGCCGCCGAAATTCGCGGCATTCGCCAGCACCCAGGCCACCGCCTGTCGGCACTGGCGGACCAGCTCGTCCATCCGGACGGCCGGGATCAGCGCATAGTTGATCACGACCGTGGTGACGCCATGGGGCACGAAGCCGTTTGCGACAAAGCTGAAATCGGCCTTGTCGAGCATCAGCCAGTAGCCGCCGTGGATGAAGACCAGAACCGGCGCCGGCCCCTGCGAGGCAGCGGGGAAGATGTCGATCCGCTCCGTCGCCGACGGCCCGACCGGCGCGTCCAGCCGGGCTCTGCCGACATAGCGGCTACGGGCGCTCTCGCTCTGGGCCCGGTACCGCTCGAGGTATTGCGGAAACGCCGGCACCTTGGCGCGATTGTCGTACTGCGCATCCAGCGCCGCCTGGTCGTAATCGAGAAAAACTTTCTGGCTCATCGAGGCTTGCATCCGTCGACAATTGCCACAGAATACTTCAGCTTCGCCACGTAGTCCCGCCGCCAAGGCGACTCGGCCGGGCAGCCAGCACGCGGGTCGTTCGCACACCGGCAGTCCGGGCGATCTTCGACGACGATAGCGCGTTCAGCGGGCGGCGCCGCTCGTCGTCGCCGGCACCGGTCGTTTGAACTTCCAGCGCTCCCAGGCTGCAAGCACCGCCTTCGGATAGGCGTCACGCCCTCGACTGCCGTTGTAGCGGCCCAGCGCCAGGAACAGGTTGCCGTTTTCCAGGTCCAGGTAATGGCGCAGGATCACGCAGCCGTAGCGGATGTTCGTGACCAAGTCGAAGAGCGAAGCCGGGTTGCCGTCGCCGATCACCTCGGTCCAGAACGGCATGACCTGCATATAACCCCGCGCGCCCGCGCTGGAGACGGCATGGCGCCGAAAGCCGCTCTCGACCTGGATCAGCCCGAGGACCAGTTCCGGATCCAGGCCGGCGCGCTGCGCCTCGTACCTCACGGTGTGCAGGAACGCGCGCCGCTCCCCATAGCTGGGCTTGTGCCGCTGCGGCAGCTTGTCCGACATGGCAGTCAGCCACGCGACCTTGTACTCCAGCGAATCCCACAAGGGCTGCGGTTCGCGGCGATCGGCAATGGCGGCGGACAGCGCGACCTTGACCGCTGCCGACAACTCCTCGTACTGCTG
>JACCRJ010000460.1 GCA_013813615.1 Lautropia sp.
CCCAGGGCATCAAGCCCGGGGCGCGGATGCCGTCTTTCGACCAGCTCGACGGGCCGTCGCTGAACGCCCTGGCGGCCTACCTGGACCAATTGAAATGACGCAGGCAGACGCCTCAACCGGCGGGGCGCCCGCCGCGAGCGGGACCGCCGCAAGCGCCGGCACCAGCCGGCGCTCAGGAGACGGGCTGCCGTCCTCCCTGCCGCGCCCACCGAACGAGTTGACGCGACTGGAGCGGGCCTGGCGCCTGCCGGAGGGATGGCGAATCCTCAAGAGCGTCAACAACACCAGCATCGGGCTGTTCTACATCGCCACGTCGCTGCTGTTTTTCCTCGGTGCGGGCGTGCTCGCCCTCATCATGCGCATGCAACTGGCGGTACCGGATAACGACCTGCTGGGTCCGCAGGTCTACAACCAGATGTTCACCATGCACGGCACGGTGATGATGTTCCTCTTCGCGATTCCGGTCGTGGAAGCAATCGCCGTCTACCTGCTGCCGAACATGCTTGGCGCGCGCGACCTGCCGTTTCCACTCCTGAGCGCGTACGCCTTCTGGGCCTACGCCATCGGCGGCCTCGCCTTCTTCACCACGATCTTCTTCGGCGCCTCACCCGATGGCGGCTGGTTCATGTATCCGCCGCTCACGAGCGCGGAGCACTCGCCGGGGATCGGCGCAGACTTCTGGCTGCTGGGCATCGGCTTCATCGAAATATCCGCCATTGCCGGGGCGATCGAGCTGATCATCGGCATTCTGTTCACTCGCGCCCCGGGCATGACCCTCGGACGGATGCCGATCTACGCCTGGTCGATGCTGGTCGTTGCCGTCATGATCGTCTTCGCTTTCCCGGCGATCATCGCCGGTACCGCCCTGCTCGAGCTGGAGCGGGCGTTCGACTGGCCGTTCTTCATCGCGGCGCGGGGCGGGGACCCGATCATCTGGCAGCACCTGTTCTGGTTCTTCGGACATCCGGAGGTGTACATCATCTTCCTGCCCGCCGCGGGCATGGTGTCGATGATGATCCCGGCACTGGCCGGCGTGCCGCTGGTCGGCTACCGCGCCGTCGTCACCGCCCTGGTGACGGTGGCGGCCTTCAGCTTCGCCTTGTGGGCTCACCACATGTTCACCGCCGGACTGGGCTCGCTCTCCCTCGGCCTGGTGTCCGCCGCCAGCCTGGCGGTGGCGGTGCCGACCGGCGTGCAGGTGTTCGCCTGGCTCGCGACCTTGTGGCGCGGCAGGTTGCGCATCACCGGCGCGTCCCTCTTCCTGATCGGCTTCCTGTTCATCTTCGTGCTGGGCGGCCTCACCGGCGTGATGGTCGCGGTCCTGCCGTTCGACTGGCAGGTGCACGACACCTACTTCATCGTCGCCCACCTGCACTATGTGCTGATCGGGGGCATGGTGTTTCCGATGTTCGCGGCCTTCTACTTCTGGAGTCCGCTGATCAACGGCCGGACGCTGTCCGAGCCGCTGTCGCGATGGATCTTCGGCTTGATGTTCATCGGCTTCAACCTGACGTTCTTTCCGATGCACCTCTCCGGCCTGCTCGGCATGCCGCGACGCGTCTATACCTATGGCGCCGATCAGGGGCTCGGCCTCTGGAACCTGCTGTCGACGGTCGGCGCCTTCATGCTGGCAGCCGGCATCCTGCTCTTCTGCATCGACGCGATCCGCACGTGGCGGCGTTCTCCGGTGCCGACCGGCAACCCGTGGAAGGCCGCCACACTCGAATGGCTGCCGTCCGAGCAGTACGCCACCCGCAGCATCGCGCAGATCCATTCGAGAGAGCCCCTGTGGACGCATCCCACCTTGCCGGAGGAGGTCGAAGCGGGCCGGCACTGGCTGCCCGGCACGACCTCGGGCGGGCGGGAAACCCTGGTCACCACGCCCGCCAAGGCAGCCGTGAGCCACCTGCTGCGCTTGCCCGGCGACAGTTGGCTGCCGATGATCGCTGCGGCAGGTACGGCCGGGTTCTTCCTGCTGCTGACGGTCAAGTGGATCGTCACCGCCTGGGTCTGCGGCTTTATCGCCATAGCCGCGGTACTGATCTGGCTCTGGCGCAGCGACCTGAAACCGCATGCTGCGCGGGTGCAGGTCGCCGACGACGTGTGGGTGCCGGTCGGCGCCACCGGCCCGCGCAGCCATTCCTGGTGGGCGATGATCGTGCTGCTGCTGGTCGATGCCAGCGTCTTCGCGTCGTTCGCCTTTGCGCATGTGCATGTCTCGATGCTGTCGGAAATCTGCCCGCCCGCCGGCGCGCGCTTGCCGGCGGCAGGGCCGGTGGCGACGGCAGCCGCGTTGTTCGTGGCGAGTTCTTTCGTTGTCGAGATCCTCAGGCGCCGCGGCAGCCTCAGTGGATCCCGCGCCTGGTGCTGGCTCGCAACGGCGGTGGTGGCGGCCGCCATGGCAGCGATGATCGCGGCGACCGGCGCGCTGCTCGGCGGCCATGCGGACGCCGCGCTCGCGCCCACCCGCAACGCCTGGAGTGCCACGGTCGCTGTACTGCTC
>JACCRJ010000493.1 GCA_013813615.1 Lautropia sp.
CTAGACGAGCTGCTGGCCGGCTACGAGAAGCTGCGGAAGTTCGACCGCCGCGAAATACAGCTGGTGGAACCGCTGAGGACTCTGCGGATGATCCACTACAGCGCGTGGCTGGTGCAACGGTGGGACGACCCTGCCTTCCAGGTTGCCTTTCCGTGGTTCAACACGTCGAGGTACTGGCAGGATCAGATTCTCTATCTTCGCGAACAGCTTGGAATCCTGGGGGATTGAACCGCGCTGTCTGCTCTGCGCTGTCCGATCCGCCCTGCCGGCGTCTACTTGCGCTTCTTGTTCGCTGATTCCTTGAAGGCCGCACCGGCGGAGAACTTCGGCACGGTTGCCGCAGCGATCTTGATTTTTTCACCTGTTCGCGGATTCTGCCCGAGCCGGGCTGCTCGCTTGGTTGCAAAGAACGTACCAAACCCGACCAGTGTCACCCGGTCTCCTTTCGAGACCGCTTTCATGACGGCACCAAGCGCCGAGGTCAAGGCCCTCTCCGCTGCTGCCTTGCTGATATCCGCCTCACCCGAGATGGTGTCGATCAGTTCGCTCTTGTTCATTCAGTCCTCTACGTATTGGATCATCTGTCGTTCCCGCCCACGCTGGGCGGAATGGTCGTTTGAAGTCACCGATCAACTGCGCGGAGTCCCAGGGGAAAACCGGACGCGTCGTTCACTTCGGTTGTCCGGCCACCAAGGTCTTGCCCGACAAATTGTTGCGGCCCTGCGCCCCTTTTCAGCACCGTAACGCACACAGCCATACGCTGGGCGAAGGGCAGATTCTACAGTGATTCACCAACGCAAAAACCGCCTCCCGCCCGAAAGCCTGATGCAGGCTCGTTTCAGCCTGTTCGACGGCCCTGGCTAGTTAAACTCGATTAGCAGATCATGCGCGCTAACTGCCTCTCCGGGCTTCACGTGGACAGCCTTCACGAGGCCGTCGCGCTCGGCTCTGATCTGCGATTCCATCTTCATCGCCTCGATCGAAACCAGGGGGTCTCCGCTCTTCACCGCCTGCCCCGCGCGCACCGCGACCGTCACCACCATGCCGGGCATCGGCGCTGCAACTTGCAAAGGATTGCCGCCTTCCGCCTTGGGCCGTTGCACCACGCTCGAGACGATGCCTGCCTTGCGCACCCGCACCGTTCGCGGCTGGCCGTTGAGCTCGAAGAAGACGCGCACCATCCCCTCCTCGTCCGGCGGCGACAGTCCTTGCAGCCGCACGATCAAGGTCTTGCCGGGATCGATGTCGATCGCCACCTCCTCGCGCTCGCGCATGCCGTAGAAGAACACCGGCGTCGGCAGGCTGCTGACGTCGCCGTAGTTGCGGCGATGCTCCCAGTACTCCTTGAACACCCGCGGATACATCAGGCACGACGAGAGGTCGCGCTGCCCGAGTTGGCGCCCTGCCAGTTTCTCGGCGTCCTTGTGCGCCTGCAACAGGTCGACCGGCGGCGTGCGGTCGCCGGGCCGGTAGGGCTGAGGCGGCTCGCCCTTCAGCACCTTGCGCGAGAGCGCCGGCGGAAACCCGTCGGGCGGAAAGCCCAGCTCGCCGCGAAACAGCGACACCACGCTCTCCGGAAACGCCACCTCGCGCAGTGGATCGGAGACGTCTCCCGGCGCCAGGTCGTTGGCCACCATCATGATGGCCATGTCGCCGACCACCTTGGAGGTTGGCGTCACCTTGACGATGTCGCCGAACAGCCGGTTCACGTCGGCATAGGCGCGCGACACTTCCGGCCAGCGGTGCTCCAGCCCGGTCGCCCTCGCCTGCTCGCGCAGATTGGTGTACTGCCCCCCGGGCATCTCGTGCCGGTAGACGTCGGCGGTGCCCGAGCGGATATCGGATTCGAACGGCGCGTAATAGCGGCGCACGCCTTCGTAGTAGTCGGAAATCTCGCGCAGCGCCTGATGGCTGAGGCCGGGGTCGCGTTCGTCGCCCTGCAGCATGGCGAGGATCGAGTTCATGTTCGGCTGCGACGTCAGTCCGCTCATGGAGTCGAGCGCCGCATCGAAGGCATCCGCTCCCGCTTCGACCGCTGCCAGCACGCTCGCCGCTGCAGCGCCGCTGGTGTCGTGGGTATGGAAGTGGATCGGCAGGTTGGTCTCTTCGCGCAGCGCCTTGATCAGGGCGCGCGCGGCGCGAGGACGGCAAACGCCTGCCATGTCCTTGATGGCGAGTATGTGGCAGCCGGCACGCTCCAGCTCCCTCGCCAGCTTCACGTAATACGCCAGGTCGTACTTCGGCCGCTCCGGATCGAACAGGTCGCCGGTGTAGCAGATCGCGCCTTCGCAGAGGGCGCCGGCCTCCAGCACCGCATCGATCGCAACCCGCATGTTCTCCACCCAGTTGAGCGAGTCGAACACGCGAAAGAGATCGATGCCTTCCTTGGCCGCCTGCTGCACGAAATGCCGCACGACATTGTCGGCATAGTTGGCGTAGCCCACCGCATTGGATGCGCGCAACAGCATCTGCAGCAACAGGTTGGGCATGGCCTCGCGCAGCTTCTGCAGGCGCTCCCACGGGTCCTCCTTGAGGAACCGCAGGCTGACGTCGAAGGTTGCGCCGCCCCAGCATTCCACCGAGAAAAGCTGTCCCAGCATGCTGGCATAACTTGGCGCGATGGCAATCATGTCGGTCGTGCGCATGCGGGTCGCGAACAGCGACTGGTGCGCGTCGCGCATGGTGGTGTCGGTGACCAGCACGCGCGGCTGCTCGCGCATCCAGCGCGCAAAAGCGGCGGGCCCCAGCTCCCGCAGCCGGTCCCGTGAGCCTTGCGGCAGCGGGACGTCCGGCAACTCCACCGGCCGGCGCACCTGGACGTGGCTGAGATCGGGCGCCTGCCGGCCTTTCATGTCCGGATGGCCGTTCACCGTGACGTCTCCGAGGAAGTGCAGCAGGCGCGTGGCGCGGTCGCGGCGTCGCGCGAATTTGAACAGGGCGGGCGTCGAGTCGATGAAACGGGTGGTGACGGTACCGGCGCCGAAGTCGGGATGGTTGATGACGTTCTCGACGAACTGCAGGTTGGTGGCCAGGCCGCGGATGCGGAATTCGCGCAAGGCCCGATCCATCCGGCGGATTGCCTCGGCGGCGGTCGGCGCCCAGGCGGTGACCTTGACCAGCAGCGAGTCGTAGTACGGCGTGATCACTGCACCGCTGTAGGCGGTGCCGCCGTCGAGTCGGACGCCGAAGCCGGCGGCGCTGCGATAGGCGCTGATCCGGCCGTAGTCCGGCGTGAAGTTGTTCTCCGGATCCTCCGTCGTGATGCGGCACTGGAGTGCGTGCCCGTTCAGGCGGATATCCTGCTGCGCCGGCACGCCCGAGCCGTGCACAACCACGCGCCCCCTGTCGTCCACCCGATCGTCCCGCTCGCCGATCCGTGCGCCTTCGGTGATTCGGATCTGCGCCTTGACGATGTCGATGCCGGTGACCTGCTCGGTCACCGTGTGCTCCACCTGGATCCGGGGGTTGACCTCGATGAAGTAGTACTCGCCGGTGTCGGCGTCCATCAGAAATTCCACCGTCCCCGCATGCGTGTAGTTCACCGCTCGCGCCAGCTTGAGCGCCGATTCGCACAGCGCGCTGCGGCGCGCGTCGTCAAGGTAAGGCGCTGGCGCGCGCTCGACCACCTTCTGGTTGCGCCGCTGCACCGAGCAATCGCGCTCGAAC
>JACCRJ010000516.1 GCA_013813615.1 Lautropia sp.
GGTCCTCGCCCTGCATCAGCCGGATCCGCCGCTCAGCAAGATAGCGCGCAGCCTGCTCGGTCACCTGGCCGGTGGCCACATAGACGATTTCGTCGGCCTCGCGCAGATCGCGGGCAGCCAGCAGTTCGCGCAGCGGCTCGACCCCCGTCCGGCTCACCTTCCACCGCTTGCAGTTGACCAGTGTCTTGCGGCCTGCCTTCCTCATCTCGAAGTCTGCACCGATGGTGTCGATCCGGGAGACCTCGTAGCCGTCGCGCCGGAACGCCGTCTCCAGCTTCGCCGAGAAGTCCTTCCAGCTCATCGCAACGACTGCGTCGCGCGTGCTCGCTACCTTCGCGGCGCTGGGCCTCTGCAGTTGGCGCCAAAGCGTGATCCCGCCGATGACCAGGAACGGCAACGCGCCCACTGCACCGAAGACGAAGTATTCCTTCGGCAGGGCCATCCGCGAGACCAGGACGATCGCGGCCGCCACCAGGATGCTGATCCACCACGACGAGCGCAGCAGGATCGCGAAGAGCGAATTAGGGGCCATCTCGAACTTCAAGGACTACCTCTCTTCGTGGACGTGTTGCTCAGCCGCGCAGGCCGGCCACCGCGAGGGATGGCAACGGGCCCACGCGACGCACGCGGCGGATTGTATAGTCACGATCTTGCAGAGGCCGATAGAGGCTCGTCCATGACAGACATCCCCCTGAGCACCGAGGCGACGCCGTCGCCGCTGCCCCTGCCCGCCGGCATCCGTTCCCGTCTCGTGCCGGATATCAACGGGCTGACGATGCACCTGCTGGAAGCAGGGCATGAAAAAGCCGGCGGGTCCACCGACGAGCGGCCGCGCATCCTGCTGCTGCACGGATTCCCGGAGCTCGCCTACAGCTGGCGCAAGATCATGCTGCCGCTCGCCGCTGCCGGCTACCACGTGATCGCGCCGGACCAGCGTGGCTATGGCCGCACCACCGGATGGGATCCCGACTACGATGGCGACCTGTCCTCCTACCGGATACTGAATCTGGTCAGAGACGCGGTAGGGCTGGTCACTGCGCTGGGCTACCGCTCAGTCGACGCGGTGGTCGGCCACGACTTCGGTTCGTTCGTGGCGGCGTGGTCCGCGCTGCTGCGTCCCGACATATTCAGGTCGGTGGTGCTGATGAGCGCGCCGTTCGGGGGACCGCCCCCGCTGCCCAACCCGGCTGCGGCGGGCATGAGCGCACGCAAGGACGGCAGTCATGGCGGGGCGGCATCCACTCAGAATCAGCCGGACATCCACCAGGCGCTCGCTGCCCTCCCCCGGCCTCGCAAGCACTACCAGTGGTACTACTCCGGACGCGAGGCGGCCGACGACATGCGCCACGCGCCGCAGGGCCTGCATGACTTCCTGCGCGCCTACTACCACCAGAAGAGCGCCGACTGGAAGCAGAACGTCCCCTTCGAGCTGGCCTCGTGGACCGCGGAGGAACTGCAGAAGGTGCCGACGTACTACGTGATGGACCTGCACGAAGGCATGGCCGAGACGGTGGCTCATGAGATGCCGACGCCAGCCGAGGTTGCAGCCAACCGCTGGCTGCCGGACGAAGAGCTGCTGGTCTACAGCAGCGAGTTCGCCCGCACCGGCTTCCAGGGTGCGCTGCAGTGGTATCGCTGCCTGACTGGGCAACGTTTCCTCTGCGAGCTGCAACTGTGGTCGGGGGTGGCGATCGACGTGCCAGCCTGCTTCATCGCCGGGCAGAGCGACTGGGGCATCCGACAGAGGCCCGGGGACCTGGAGCGGATGCGCACGCGGGCCTGCACGCGGATGCCCGGCGTGCATCTCGTGGAAGGCGCAGGACATTGGGTGCAACAGGAGCAACCCGCGGAAGTCGTCCGGCTGCTGCTTGGTTTCCTGCGTGGAACCAGCTCCAGGTAGCCGGTCGTCCCCGGCTCGAGCCGCAGCGGCACTTCGATCATGGCGCAGCCACCCCTCTTACAATCCCCGCTCACAACATCGTGCGCATCACGGAGACACCATGGCCAGCATCACTTCCCTGGAGCCGGGCTACTACCGCATACCGCTGCCGATCGTCCTGAGCGACAGCATGCACGGCGAGATGACGGTGTTCGAGCTGAACACGGTACGACTGCGAGACTCGGAAGGAATCGAAGGCGTCGGCTACACCTTCACCTGTGGTCGCAACGGCGCGGCCATCGATGCGCTGCTCCATCGCGATTTCCCTGACCTGGTGGCCGGCGAGGATGCTGATCGGATCGAGCGCCTCTGGACCAAAGTGTGGTGGGCGATGCATTACGGCGGCAGGGGCGGCCCGACGGTGCTGGCCCAGTCCGCGCTGGACATCGCCCTGTGGGACCTGAAGGCGAAACGTCTTGGCCAGCCGCTGTGGAAGCTCCTAGGCGGCAACGATCCCCGGGTCCCCTGCTATGCGGGCGGCATCGATCTCGACTATCCTCTGGATCGTCTGCTGCAGCAGACGCAGGACAATCTTGCCAAGGGATTTCGCGCGATCAAGATGAAGGTTGGCCGCAAGCGGCTCTCCGAGGATGTCGAGCGGGTAAGGGCCATGCGGGAATTCCTGGGCGCCGACTTTCCCCTGATGGTCGATGCCAACATGAAGTGGACGGCGGACGAAGCGATCCGGGCGGCACGCGCGTTCCAGCCCTACGACCTTGGCTGGCTCGAGGAACCGATCATCCCCGACGACGTCGCCGGTCATGTGCGCGTCGTTCGCGAGGGCGGCCTGCCGATCGCCACCGGTGAGAACTTCCGGACGCTCTGGGAATTCAAGCAGATGATCGCCAGCGGCGGCGTGACGTTTCCGGAGCCCGACGTGACCAACTGCGGCGGCATCACGCCCTTCATGAAGGTGGCGCACCTGGCGGAAGCCTTCAACCTGCCGGTGACGTCGCACGGCGCGCACGATATCACGGTCCACCTGCTCGGCGCAGTGCCCAACCGCTCCTACCTGGAAGCGCACGGCTTCGGGTTGGACCGCTACATTGCCGAGCGACTGAGGATCGAAGACGGCTTTGCAATCTGCCCGGACCGGCCGGGGCACGGGATCGGGTTCGATTGGGATGGTCTTGAGTCGATCCGCGGGCCGCGCTTGGCTGTGTAACGCCAGCGACTGTGAGTAGGTTCGATGCGAGCGTCTCTCCCTTCGCAACATCTACGCAGGCGGAGCGCGGCTGCGAACGTCGCTGAGACCGCCTTGACCCGGCGCATGCTCGGCTGGTAGCGGCGCCACCGCGCCCTGCCACCCGCAGCTTTCAACGGGTTCGTTGACATGGCAACCAGTTGACATTACAACCAACTCGGTTTAGCTTACCGCCA
>JACCRJ010000527.1 GCA_013813615.1 Lautropia sp.
AATACGCCGACGAGCACGATCAGCACCGACATGCCGACCTGCAGTCGTGCGGCCTGCGGTCCGGCCAGCCATTGCAGGAGCCGCTTGCCGACGGCAGCCGCGACGACGCCGACGGCGACGAGCACGGCAGCGAAGCCGACGCTGAACGCGAACACGCCGAATAGCCCGACGATGACCTTGCCTTCGGCCAGCGCGCGGATCAGGAGACTGAGCGCGAGTGGATCCGGCACGAGACCACCGGCGATTCCGAGCCCGATCAGGACGACGAGGCTCGGACGACGGTCGATGACGGCGGTCAGGTCGTGACGATGGCGAACGCCGAAGCCATGACTGTGGAAACCGGCCTGCCCGTCCTGATGTGCTTGTTCGGGAAGATCGTCGTGGCTGTGTCCGAGCGGGCCGTCATGACGGTCGCCGTACGAATGGCCTGGCCGATCGCCGTTCGCATGGCCATGCGAATACGCATGGACGTGTGCCAGGTCGTCCGTCCGGCTGCGTGCCCGCACCTGCCCGAGCAGCCCGCGTTGGGTCCACAACGTCCAGAGTCCGATCGCGATGATCAGCGCGCCGGTGAGCACCTTGAGCCACACCTCGATACGCTTCGATTCGAGGCCCGGAAGGCCCAGCGACGCCAACACGCCGACGAGCACGATGCCACTCGTGTGCGACAACGTGACGAAGATGCCCAGGATCCACGCGTCGACAGGACGCCCTCGCGCTCCGACGATGTAGGCGGCAGCGATGGTCTTGCCGTGGCCGGGTTGAATGGCGTGATAGGCACCCCAGAGCAGATTTGTCGCCAGCAGGATCAGGGCCTCGCCCATGTCTCGCGTTCCTTGGGTGTATCGAGGACTATTTCAGCGCCTCATCAGCGAGCATTCCGATCGTCTCCTCGAGCCGAACGGTGCCTTCCTTCTGGAACGCGGCGCCATGCCGCACATACAGGGTGTTGTTGAGATAATCAGCGGTGTTGTAACTCAGGAAAACCTTGCCGCTGGCGTCCTCCCAAACCATCGACTTCAGCGGAAGATCGATAGCCACCGTCGGCGTCCTGATGAAGACCGGCGTCCCCAGGCGCGGGTTACCGAAAACGATCACCGTGGCGCGAGGCATCTTCAAGCCAACGGATTCAGCCGCAGCCGCATGATCGAGCCTTGTGAAGACCATGAACCCCCGTTTCCTGACCGCTGCCTCGAATTTGTCGATGGTCGCATCCACCGAATGCGGACTGGCCTTCGTGACCAGCCCGTCGACAGCAAAAACCGGCGGGGGGATGCCTGCAAGCAGGATGGCTATCGCTGCAACGGTAACGCAAGATGATGGTGTCATACGATTCCTCGCGGGTTGGCTGACGTAAGTACTGCTCTGCGCGCAGACATCTTTTCACTCCGTGAAGCGCTAGTATGTCCCGGGCGGAGTGCGGAAGAGGGCGTATATTCTCGATGCCGATCCCGTGAAAAGCATCTCGACGAAGTAACCCACATGGAGCACGTCATGCCTTTGCGCAGCATTGCATTTGCACTGGTTCTTCTTGGAAGCGTTCCTGCCGTCGTCATGGCGCAACTCGACAGTCCGAACCGCAAGGAACTCAAGCGGGTCGACCTGACGGGTGCGCCGGGCATGGAGGTGGTCAACTCCACCACCGAATACAAGCCCGGCGACGAGATCAAGCTGCACATCCATCACGGCGTGGAGTCGGGGTACGTGGTGCAGGGAGGAATGGTGCAGGCAGCCGGCAAGGACCCGATGCCCTTGCCTACCGGCGCAGCGATCCTGAACCTGCGGGACGTTCCTCACGGCGGCTTCAAGGTCGTCGGCGACACCCCACTGATCCTCTTCACCGTGCATATCGTGACAAGGGCAAGCCGCTCTACGACGCGCCGAAGTGATGCGCAGATGCCGTTCCAGCCAGCCTGGATCAGCCAAACCACTGTCTGACATCGACAGTCGATCGCCGTCCGACGCCTTCGAAATGCTCGGCAAGCCAGGCGCCGGCTTGCGTCCGGCCTTGCTCGCGAAGCAGGTCGAGGAACGGCGAGTGCGCCAGCATCTTGGTGTCGGTCCGCTTGAGCGCCGCGACCTGGTTGGCATCGATCATGTGAAAGCGCATCTTCTGCAGGCGGCGCTCGAGCCTGCCCATGGTCAGAAACGACGGCTGCGCGAAGTGTGACGCGAGCGCGAACATGCGCATCTCGCGCATGAAGTGGGCGGTGAAGCCCAGTTCGGTGATGCGGGCATCGATCTCTTCTATCGTTCCTGGCGTGCCCTCGCGTCGCAGGGGGCTCAACAGCACCAGCAGCACGTCGCTCGACGCGCAGTCGTCAAACAGCGGGAAGATCGCAGGATTCGCCGCATAGCCGCCATCCCAGTAGGCCTCGCCGTCAATTTCCACGGCATGGTGGATCTTCGGCAGGCAGGCGGAGGCGAGCAACATGTCCGCCGTCAGTTCCCGCTCGCGAAACACGCGCAGCTTGCCGGTGCTCGCCTGCGTGGCACCGACGAACAGCTTGAAGGGACTGAGGGAGCGCAGCCTTTCGAAGTCGATCTGGCTTTCGATCAGATCGCGCAGCGGATTCAACTCCAGCGGATTGAGTTGCGACGGCGAGAAGGATCCGGCCCAGTTCGCGAACCACTTGCTGGCCGGCGACAGGCTGATCGCATTACCCTCGCCGCGTGTCACCACGCCGATCGGCATCCGCCTGCCGACGCCAGCACGTCCTCAGTGCCGGGGCGCCCACACCTTGAGTGGACAGTGCTGTGCAGCCAGGCCGAAATCACCATCGGTGGTGAGGATGGTCAGGTGATGGTGAATGCAGAGTTGCGCAATCA
>JACCRJ010000529.1 GCA_013813615.1 Lautropia sp.
GGCCGGTAACGCCCGGGCACGAGATCGTGGGCACGGTCGATTCCCCAACGCACCGCCTGCACGGCCGGCGCTGCCTGGTTTACATACCCGTCTGGTGCGGGCGTTGCGCCACTTGTTCGGGGGGAGACACCCATCTTTGCGAGAACGTCACCGAGCTGGTCGGCTGGCAGCGCGCGGGCGGTTACGCGGAAGGATTGGCTGTGCCCGAGCAGTGCCTTTTGCCGGTACCCGAAGACGTGCCGTCGCACCTCGCGCCGTTGTTGCTCGACACCATCGGCACAGCGGCCCACGGCGTGCGCCTCAGCCAGAAGCTGGTGCCGGCTGGCCGAGCGCTGATCCTGGGCGCCGGGCCGATCGGCCTGGGCGCTCTCCTGGTGCTTCAGCAGCTCGGCTATGGTCCGGTAGCCGTCTTTGACCCGAACGCCTATCGGCGTCAGGTTGCCGGCGAACTCGGGGCGGCTGCGCTGGAGGCGATCCCGGATTCCGGCCGCTACCCGCTGGTCCTCGAGTGCAGCGGCAGGAATGCGGCCAGGCAGGTCGCCCTCGAGCAGGTCGCGGCGCACGGTGTCGTGATCCAGTTGGGCGAAAGCGATACCTGGGAGGTGAAGGAGACCAAGGCGATCCGGCGCAAGGATTTCTACTACGTGCGCTCGTTCTACTTTCCGATCGCGGACTATGAGCTGAACCTTGAGCTGCTGCGCGCCGACCGGACACGCTTCGAGCGGCTGGTGGATGCGCGCGCAAGCCTGGAGGGGCTTGAGCAACTGTTTGCCCAGTTCCAGCGCGGCGAGCGGCTCAAGCCGCAATTGAACCTGATGAGCCAGGCACGATGAGTGGCGTCTCGATCCGCAATGTCCGCAAGCGCTATGGCCAGGTGGAGGTCATCAGCGACTTGAGTGTCGACGTCAGGCCCGGCGAATTCCTGGTCTTCGTCGGTCCTTCCGGCTGCGGCAAATCCACACTGCTGCGCATGATCGCCGGGCTGGAAAGCTTCGAGGCCGGGGAGATTTTCATCGACGGGCGCGTCGTCAATACCCTGCATCCCAGCGAGCGCGATATCGCGATGGTGTTCCAGGACTATGCCCTGTACCCGCAGATGACAGTGCGCCGGAACATGGGCTTCGGCCTCAAGATGCGCCGGTTCGCCGCGCCGGAGATCGAACGCCGCGTACTGGACGCAGCGCGGATCCTGCAGATCGAGCACCTTCTGGAGCGCCGGCCGCGGGAACTGTCCGGAGGCCAGCGGCAGCGGGTTGCGATGGGCCGCGCCATCGTGCGCAACCCCAAGGTGTTCCTTTTCGACGAGCCCTTGTCCAATCTCGACGCCAAACTGCGCGTGGACATGCGCTCGGAGATCAAGGCGTTGCATCAGAGGCTGAAAACCACGTCTGTCTATGTAACTCATGACCAGGTCGAGGCGATGACCATGGCCGACCGGATCGTGGTCCTCAATGGCGGCGAGATCGAGCAGATCGGCACGCCGCTGGAGCTCTATCACCAACCGAAGACCCGCTTCGTGGCCGGCTTTCTCGGCTCGCCGGCGATGAACTTCCTGCCGGTGACGGCTGCCGATGGTTTCATACGTCTGCCCGGCTTCGGCAGCCTGCGGCTACCCGAAACGCGCGAGGGCGCAGCCGAACTCGGTTTTCGCGCCGAACGCGTCCGTGTCGTTTACGAGGAGGCGTCGGCGCACTTGCTCGGCACCGTCGCCGTGTTGGAACCGCTCGGCGCGGACACGCTCGTTACCGTGTCCTGCGAGGGCCATCGGGTGGTGGCGCGGCTGCCAGGCGACTGTGCCCTGCGGCTGTCCGAAGCGGTGCGGCTCGCCATTGATCCCGACAGCGCGATCCTGTTCGATGCCGCCGGTCAAAGGGTGTCGTGACGTGAGCCAGATCGTCTGCCTCGGCATGGCGGTGCGCGACCTCGTTTTCGAGGTCCCGAGGCTGCCGGCGGTGCCGCAGAAGCTCACCGCGAGCGCGATGCATCTTCGCGGTGGCGGAATGGCTGCAACCGCTGCCGTGGCAGCCGCAGCACTGGGCGCCAGTGTGGAGTACTGGGGTCGCCTGGGCGACGACGATATCGGCCGCGAACTTCGTCGCGACCTGCAGTCGCGCGGGGTTCAGGTGGAGGCGCTGACGGTTCCGGGCACGCGCACCCCGGTGGCTGCGGTGATGGTCGCCGGCAACGGCGAGCGGATGCTCGCCGTGTTCCGCGGCCGGTTGGACGATTCGGCCGGCTGGCTGCCGCTGGATCGGCTTGCCGCGGCGCAGGCGGTGC
>JACCRJ010000532.1 GCA_013813615.1 Lautropia sp.
CAGCAGGGCACGGTCGACGGTCAGGAGAATCCGATTCCGGTGATCCTCGCCTGGAAGTTCTACCAGGTGCAGAAGTACCTGTCTCTGACCGGTCACGTCTATTCCCCGTCGACAATCATCATCAACCCGGGGGTCTTCAACAAGCTCTCCGCTGCCGACAAGGCGGTCTTCATGGAGGCGGCCAAGGCCGGCACCGCCGCGCAGCGCAAGCGGGTCAACGATGACGAAGCCCGGGGCATCGCCATCCTGCGCAAGGAGGGCATGAAGGTGACCGAGGAGGTCGACGGCGAGGCCTTCCGCAAGGCGGTCGCACCAGCCTACGCCGGCTTCGCCAAGGAGTTCGGCGCGGACAACATCGCGGCCATCCAGGCGGTCAAGTAGGCGGTCGACAGCAGGGGCGCCATCGTCTGCCCGTCAAAGTTCGATCGGCGCGCCTTTTCGGGGCGGGCCGGCCGCTCAGTCGATCTTGTAGTCCATCCAGGTGGCCACCATCTCACGCAGGCCCGCGCCTTCGGCAAAGGCGTCGCGCCCGCCTTCGGCCTTATTGCGGCCCAGTTCCAGGATGTAGAGGTAGTCGGACACCTCCGCGCAGCGGCGCACGTTCTGGTCGACCAGCACCACGGTCATCCCGTCATCGGCAAAGCCGCGGATCAGGCCGTAGATCTCCTTCGAGATCTTGGGCGCCAGCATCGCAGTGGGCTCGTCGAGCAGGATGACGGACGGCTTGATCAGCAGCGCGCGGCCGAACTCGACGAACCGCTGCTGCCCGCCGCTCATGCTGGAGACCGGATCCTTGCGCTTGTCGGCCAGGATCGGAAATCGCTGGTAGACGGCATCGATCCGCTCGCGCACCAGTTTCTTGTCGCGCCGGAACGGCCAGCAGCCCAGTTCCAGGTTGTCCTGCACCGACAATTCGCCGAACAGGCTGCGATTCTGCGGCACGAAGGCAACGCCGGCCCCGGCGCGGGTGTTGGCGTGTTCGCGGCTGATATCCCTGCCGTTCAGGACGATGCTGCCGGCGCGCAGCGGCAGGAATCCGAACATGGTCTTGAGGACGGTGGACTTGCCCGCACCATTGGGTCCGATGATGCCAGTGACCTGGCCGCGCTGGGCCTGGACGTTCACCTGGTTCAGGATGGTGATGTCACCGTGATATGCGACGGTCACGCCGTTCAGGCTCAGGAATGCATCCGTCATGGTCATGCTCCGAGGTAGGCTTCGATCACCGCCGGATCGGATTTCACGGTTGCCGCATCCCCCTGGGTCAGGATCGCGCCTTCGTTCATCACGATGATGTGATGGGAGAGCTGGTAGATGGACGTGAGGTCGTGGGAAACCAGGATCACGGCGCAGTGGTGGCGGCTCGCGATCTCGCCGATGATTCCGATCAGCATCTGCGCCAGTTCCGGGTTGACACCGGCGAACGGCTCGTCCAGCAGGATGACCTTCGGGCGGGCAACCATGATCCGGGCCAGTTCCAGCAGCTTCTGCTGGCCACCGGAGAGTTCCTCGGCGTAGTTGTGGCGCAGCCGCAGCAGCTCCACCTTCTTCAGCCAGTACTCCGACAACGCATAGCGCTCGTCGTTGCCGGCCGCGCTGCCTGTCTGGGCCACGTCCAGGTTATCCAGCAGCGAAAGGTGCTGGAACACCCGCGGCACCTGGAAGGTGCGGCCGACGCCGCTGCCGGCGACCTCGTGTACCGGCAGTCCCAGCAGGCTCGCGCCATCGAGTGCGATCTCGCCCGAGTCGGGGATGTAGATGCCGTTGATGCAGTTCAGCATCGTCGTCTTGCCGGAGCCGTTCATGCCGATCACGCCGAGGATCGACTCGTCGGGCAGGGTGATGTCGACGCCGGCAAGTGCCTGGAGACCGCCGAAGGATTTCCTGAGGTTGCGCACCGTCAGCATGGCCGCTCCTCAGCGCAGTTGCCGCTGGCCGAGCAGGCCGGACGGACGGATGAAGATCATGGCGATCATCAGCGAGAACCCGAGGATGGTCGCGATCGACGGATTGAAGTACACGGCCGCGACCTGCTCGGTGACGCCGTAGAGCAGGGCGCCGATCAACGCACCGATCGGATGGCCCAGGCCCCCCAGCACGATGACGACGAATCCGATCAGGGTGTAGTCATTGCCCATGAAGGGACTGAAAGAAGGGAACACCAGGGCGACGATGACGCCGGTGGCGGCGGCCAGGGCGATGCCGAGACCGAACGCGACGCCTGACAGCCGCTCGGCATTGATGCCGACGATATTGACCGCGTCCTTGTTCATGATGATGGCGCGCAAGGCCTTGCCGACCTGGGTGCGATAGAGGAAGTAGGCCAGGGCTGCCACCAGCAGGACGGAGATGAGCAGCGCGACCAGTCTGATGGTCGGCAGGATGATCTGGCCGAAGCTGAAGAACACCGGCTCGATCGCGAACTCGAGCGTGCGGGAGTCGGCTTCGAAGACCAGCAGCAGGGTGGCGCTGAGCGCGATCGAGACGCCGAACATCAGCAGCAGTGAGCTGGTCTCGGGGTCGTCGGACTTGCTCATCCGCGGCACCAGGAGGAAATAGAGGAGGTAGCCGACGCCGAAGAAGACGACGAAGCTGATCGGCAGCGCGAGCAGCGGATTGATGCCGAGGTACTGCAGCAGCACCCAGGCGAAATACGCGCCGATGACCAGGAATTCGCCGTGGGCGAAGTTGACCACCCGCAGCACGCCGTAGATGATGTTCAACCCGAGGCCGATCAAGCCGTAGATCGCGCCGAGGATGAGGCCGTTGAGCAGGCCCTGGATCAGGAGTGATGTCATAATCCGACCCTCAGGCGATGTAGCGGCGCAGTTGCGGCCTGCGCTTGATCAGGCTGCCGACCACTCCGCGCGGCAGGAACAGCATCAGCAGGATGATGACCATCCCCAGCAGCAGGAGGTTGATCAGGGGAAAGCGTTCCCAGATGACGTGGTCGATGCCCACCAGCGCGATCGCGCCGATGACCGGACCGATGATGGTGCCGAAGCCGCCGGCCATGCCATAGATGATGCTCTTCGCGGTGATCAGCACGTGGAAGGAGTATTCAGGGTCCACCACGTTGGTGTACCAGGCCTCGACCCCGCCCACCAGCGCCGGAATGATCGCGGCCAGCAGCCACGCCTTGAGCCGCACGCGGGGGACGTTGATGCCGATACAGGCCGCTGCCCCGTCGTCGTCCTTGATCGCCCGGAGTTGCCGCCCCAGCCTTGACGTGGACAGCCACAGCACGCAGGCGAGCGCCAGCGTCATCACCGCCAGCATGGCGTAGTAGCTATGGGTGGGATTGTTGGCGCCCGCGAGGATCAGCCCCATGCTGCCGCCGGTGAACGATTCCGGCAGGTTCGAGATCAGCAGCCGGACGATGGTGGCAAGCCCGAGGCTGACGATGCCGAAGTAGACGCCCTTCAGGCGCAGGGTCGGCGTCATGAGCAGGGCGACGACGGCACCGGCGAGCCCCGCCGCCAGCAGCGCCACCCCGATCGGCAGGCCGAGCAGCTTGAAGCAGATGCCGGTGGCGTAGGCGCCGACGCCGTAGAACACCACGTAGCCGAAGGGCAGGTATCCAGTGAAGCCGACGCAGATGTTCATGCCGGTCGCCATGGCAATCCAGACCATCAGGTAGAAGGCGAACGAGGCGTTGGCGGCCAGCAGCGGTACTGCGGCCAGCGCTGCGACCAGGGCCGCGAACAGACCCAGCGCGATCCGGTACTTGAGGCGGTCGACCGACCGGTCTTGCCGGTGCTGGCTGCTTGCGGTCGCCGCGAAATCAGGACTACTGCCCACGGGCGAGTCTCTCCAGGGGGAAGGGTCAGGCAGGATGCAGACCAGCCGGATCATGCCATAACTTGTGGTTAACGATTGCCGGAGGCCGGGTGATATCGGTGAAACCCGCTTCACGCCTTGTGCAATGCCTTGACGATCCGGATGAACTGGCGGGCGGCCCCGGACAGGGGTCGTTCGGTCGCGTGCACCGCATGCATGCGGATGGCGATGGTCTCCTTGAGGGGCACCACCTGGACATTCGGCCAGTTGCTGCGAGCCACCGAGAACTGGTCGACGATTGCGCATCCCATGCCGGTGTTGGCCATGGCGCAGGCGAGGTCCGACCAGGGCACGTCTGCGATCAGCCTGGGGATGATGCCCGCCCGGCTGAACGCGCTGGCCACCAGCATGCCGAAGTGCAGGCGCTCGCCGACCAGGATCTGCGGCTGCCCGGCAAGGTCCGCCAGCGAGAGTGTCCGCCGCCGGGCCAGCGGCCCGTCGCGCGGCACCGCAACCACCATGCGTCCGGCGCGGATGGTCATGCTGGAGAGGAAGGGGTGCTCCGTGGGTACGGTCAGCAGCGCCATGTCGACCTCGCCGCTCAGCAGGGCCGGTACGATCTCCTGGATGGTCGCGGTGTGAAAGCGCAGGAAGGTGTCCGGGCTGTCGCGGTGAAAGGAGGCCAGCGCCTCGGGCATGATGTACTTGCCCAGGCTGGGATTGGACGCGACCTTCAGGACGCCGCCGTGGGAGTCGGCGATCGCCAGCGTCATGTCGTTGACCCGCTGCAGGGCCCTTTC
>JACCRJ010000578.1 GCA_013813615.1 Lautropia sp.
TCGTCTGCGGTCACATTCGGACCGTACGAACGGACCTGGTGACGCACATCACATCATGTGGTGATTGATGTGGTGATTCCCCGGCCGGCGTAGCCGGCTCTGAACGGGTCTAGAGGCCGAGTTCAGAGGCGCGTCGTATCGCTTCACGCCGGTTGTTGACGCCGAGCTTGGCGTAGATCCTCTTGGTGTGGGTTCGCAGCGTGTTCAGCGAGACGTGCAGCTCGCGTGCGATGTCGGGTCCGCTGAGGTCGCTGCGAAGGATGCGGAGCACCTCCAGCTCGCGGCTGCTCAGCTCGTCGACCAGGCCCGCCCGCGGCACAGCGACGACGTCACGCGGGCGGGCGGCTGCGAGCACCTTTCGTGCGTGTTCGTTGACGGCGCCCCGGGATGTGGCGGAACGTAGGAGTTCCGTCATCGTCGGGCCCTCGTCGAGGAACACTCGGACGTGCCCCTCGGGTTCTGCGAGCGCGAGAGCCTCTTCAAGTGCGCCCGTTGCGGCCGGGCTGTCGTGGTCGGCGTGGTGGGCGAGGGTCAGGAGGACGAGGATCTCGATCGCGCTACCAGTCCGGTGGCCTTCCTCGGCTGCCGTGCGCAGGCGACCCAACAGTCCGATTGCGTCCCCGATCGAGTCCGTGTTGTGATCGGCGGCGTGTCGGGCGAGAAGCGTCCGGGCAAAGGTGATGTGCTCGAACTCCAGCACGTAGCTGAGCTCGTCGTCGGCGGCGAGGCCCCGGCCGTTCGCCCACCGAATGGCGGCGGGGACGTCGCCCTGTGCCAGGTGGACCCTCGCCTTCAGCGCTGCGATGGGTCGGACCGGGGGTGAGAAGTCGGTGTTGTAGACGGGTTCGGCCTCCTCGAGCAGCTCGAGCGCGCCGATCAGGTCGCCTTGGGCCTGCCGCAGTCGGGCCGTCGTGACGCGCCACCGGTAGGCGTGCTGAGGGAGGCCTGCGTGCTCGCCGAGCTCTCTGACCGCCTCCAGGTGCCGGGCAGCGGCGTCGAGGTCGTTGCGTTCGAGCAGCACCTCGCTCATGCCGGCGTGCATGTCGGCCGCACCTCGCAATCCGGGAAGCTGGGCGGTGTGCCGCAACCCGGACTCGAAGGTCTCAGCTGCATCGTGAAGTCGGCCTTGCGTGATCTGGATGTCGGCCAGTGCGACGGAGCACCCGAGGACGTCGGGCAGGTAACCAGCCAGCACGAAGCTGCCGATGGCGTCGGCGTATCGGCGGCGCGCCTCGTCGAGGTCTCCCAAGGTCCAGTGCGCAAGCCCCAGGAATGCGGCGGCGCTGCCCGTGCGGAGGTGATCTGAGGGTTCGACCAGCTCGAGCACGCGATGGGCGTGCGTGGTGCATCCGGCGACGTCATCGGCGAGGAGTGCCAGGCCAGCGCGGTAGACCGCCACCTGTGCTGGGAGTCGGGTGTACTCGTCCTTGTTGAAGACGATCGGTTCTCGTGCACCGTCGGGTGGCTGTCGTGTCGCGGTCGATGCTTCCAGCCACGATTCGACGATCTGCAGGAGCGGCTCCACTCCAGCGGAGTCACCAGTTGCCATACGCGCTCCCACCAAGGCGATGCTCAGCACCGGCCTGTCATCGAAGAGACCCGCGGGGAGCGCCTCGAGCCAGCCTCGGAGGGTCGCCTCCTGCCGGGTCTGGCTCATCGTTGGCACGGTCAGCTCGATGAGCTGGGCGGCTCGGTCGAATGCGCCGCCGGCCATGGCGTGTGCGATCGCCTGAGGCCCATCATCGTTTGCGTCGTGCCAGTCGCTCGCCCGCCGGTGGATCTCGGGGAGTCGCTCGGGGTGCTCGTCCAGGAGCCGCGCCCGGAGCACGTCGGCGAAGAGGTGGTGATAGCGGTACCAGCGGCGACGGTCGTCCAGCGGGACGAGGAACAGATTGGCGCGGTCGAGGTACTCGAGTGTCGCCTTGCCACCCGTTCGACCCGTGACGGCATCGCAGAGCCCGCCAGTGAGCCTGTCCAGGATGGACGTTTCCAGGAGGAAGCTCCGGATCTCATCGCTTTGGAGCTCGAGCACCTCCCCGACGAGGTAGTCGATGATGAAGCGGTCGTCGCCAGCGAAACCGTCGACGAAGCCGGCGATGTCGTCGCGTCCTTGCATCGACAGCGCAGCGAGCTGCAACGCTGCGATCCATCCCTCGGTGCGGGCTTCGAGCGTCGCGATGTCAGTATCAGTGAGCGCGAGGCCCATCGCGCCGTTGAGGTATTCGGCGGCCTCCTCAGCGGTGAAACGCAGCTCGGTCGCCCGGATCTCCAAGAGCTTGCCGCTCGCCCGCAAGCCCGCCAACGGCAGAGCCGGGTCACCGCGGGTGGCGAGGACCAGATGGATCAGCGGTGGCAGATGTTCCAGCAGAAAGGCCACGGCCTGGTGGATCTCCGTGGACTCGATGACGTGGTAGTCGTCCAGCACGAGCACCAGGTCGTGGGCGATGGCGTGCAGGTCGTTGAGAAGTACCGCCACCACGGCGTCCATCGATGGCTGCGGCGCTTGCAGGAGCGAACGCGCCGTGTCGCCAGCGCCCGGTTCGGCAGTCTGGAGGGCGGCGACGACGTAGGCCCAGAACCGCGCTGGGTCGTTGTCGCTCCTGTCGAGGGACAGCCACGCTGTTGGAGGGCCGTCAGCGAACCACTCGGCCACGAGCGTGGTCTTGCCGAACCCCGCCGGCGCCGACACGAGCGTTAGCGCAGGCTGCTCCCGCCGCTCAAGGCGTTCACGCAGCCGTGGGCGGGACACGATGCCGCGGCTTGGCCGGGGGGAGTGCAGCTTGGTCTCGAGAAGCGGGATCGCCGCATCAGTCATTCTGCCCCTACCCGCTACTCGGCTTGCGGCGCGGGGCGGCGCGGACATGGATGCGTTCGCCTTGCCGGCCGAGGAGGCTGAGGATCTCGACGGGTCTGTCTCCAGCGGGGCCGAACCAGTGCGGCAGGCTGGTGTCGAACTCTGCGACCTCACCCGGCGTCATGGTGATGTCATGGTCGGCGAGGATCAGGCGCAGCTCTCCGGCCAGGACGTAGAGCCATTCGTAGCCCTCGTGGGTGCGAAGCTCGGGCTTCTTGCGATCAGGCGGGATGACCACCTTCCACGCCTGCAACGCGCCGGGCTGCCGGGTGAGCGGCACGACAACACGGCCGTTGCGTGCTTGGGGCTTGAGATGGATCCGAGGGTCACCGACCTCCGGTGCGCCGACCAGTTCGTCGAGCGGGATCTTGTGGGCCTGGGCGATCGGGAGGAGCAGCTCCAGGCTGGGCTTGCGCTGGCCGGACTCGAGCCGAGACAGCGTGCTCTTGGAGATCCCCGTCGCCGCCGCCAGGTCGACGAGGGTGATGTTGCGCTGGGTGCGAACCCGCTTGAGACGGGGGCCGACCTCGGCCAGCACGGCGCTGACCGCTGGAGACATGTCCACACACCCAGTCAACCTCGGATTCCCGGAAACAGCAACGAAAGTTGTCAAGTTCGGGCGACCGGCGCACATTGGCCGTGGAGGTGATCCTCATGGACACAAGCAGTTTCGAGGTCGTGGTGATCGGTGGCGGGGCGGCCGGGCTCAGCGCCGCCCTCGTGCTGGGCCGGGCCCGCCGGCGGGTGGTGGTGGTGGATGCCGGAGCGCCGCGCAACGCTCCCGCCGCCCACCTGCAGTGGTCAGATCCGCACGGGTTCATGCGTCGACCAAGTCGGGTTCGTGGGCCGGTATCGGCTCGTCGAAGTCGTCGCGGGCGGGAGCCGCGTCGTGGGCGGGTCCCTCGACGTTGAACTTCGGAATGATCCGGTCGAGCCATGCGGGCATCCACCAGTTCTTGTCCCCGAGGAGCTCCATCGTGGCCGGCACGAGCAGCATGCGGACGACCGTGGCGTCGAGCAGGACGGCAAGCGCCAGGCCGATGCCGAACAGCTTCGCGGTCCGGTCGTCTTCGAACACGAACGAGCCGAACACGACCACCATGATGGCGGCGGCAGCGGTGATGACCCGTGCGGTCGCCGCGAGTCCGTCGGCCACGGCGGTTGCCGAGTCGCCGGTCTTGTC
>JACCRJ010000545.1 GCA_013813615.1 Lautropia sp.
CCGCCACGACGACTGCTGGAATGATTGCCAGGAGCCGCGTGATCAAACGACGCAGCCAGCCAGGCAGTCGGATATGCAGGAAGCCTTCCATGACGACTTGCCCCGCGAGCGTTGCTGTTATCGTCGAGTTCTGGCCGGAAGCCAGGAGGGCGATGGCGAACAGCGTGCTCGCAGCAGCGACCCCCAGCGTCGGCGCGAGAAGTTGGTATGCATCCTGGATTTCGGCTATGTCCGGGCGTCCCTGGACGCGGAAGCCGATGCAGCGAGTATGAGGATTGCCGCGTTGATGAACAGCGCCAGCATCAAGGCGACCGTGCATCATTTGAGCGCGGAAACACTTGCGGCCATGACCGCTTTCGCCGGGACATCTCCGACGTTCCGCCGTCGCAGGTAGGAGCCTGTCGGGGTCAGGCTTCTAGGAGCGCAGGCTCCTGGGGCCGGACTCACCGCAACCGGGTTTGCGTGCCTGCGTGCACCGTGGTCGGTGTGGCAGGGACTTCTCCCGGGGTGATCTCTTCCGCCGGCCGCACTCGACTGAACATGACCAGGAGCAGGATGTCGTAGACGATCTTCAAGGCCCCGCCCACTATCAGCGGCCACCCGAAGGTGGACACCCCAAGGAGGTAGCCGGCAAGAGCTGGGCTGGCAGCGGCCGCAAGGCTGCGCGGTACGGATGTCACGCTCGCCGCAGCTGCACGCTCCGCCGGCGAGACGATGGCCATCACGTAAGAGCTTCTCGTTGGCACGTCCATTTGCGACAAGGCGCTCCTGAACAGTAAAAGGGCAACGACGTAGGCCAGATCCGTGCAGAAAGGAATGGCGATCAGGCAAAGGCTGGACGGCAGATGTGTGTAGACCATGGTCCTGACCAGTCCGATGTGACTCGCGATGCGAGCCGCCAGGAGGTAGGAGAAGGCTGTCAGCACGCCTGCCCAGAAGAAGATCGATCCGGCAACTTCGATCGAGAGGCCGAATCGCTGGTAAAGCCATAGAGCCACGAGCGATTGGACGACGAATCCTCCGCCGAATGCATCCAGGCTGAATAGCGCTGCCAGGACAAATACCCGCTTCCTGGAAATACCTAGTGCCGACTTCGGCTCCGGGCTTCTCGTGGGGGGCCGTCGCGGCAACCCACGGTACAGGGTCGCCATGACCAGAGCCAGCAGCGCGTACAGTATGAACATGGCCTTGATCGCCGTCTGCGGTGCGATGCCCCACGTGGATGCAGTCAACCCAGGCAAGGCTGCGGCCAGCGACCCGAACGCGGCAGACAAAGTGCCCGTCAAGCTGTAGCGCGCGAAAACGGCAGTCCGGCGCTGACCCTCGACGTTGCTCGCCAGCATCGCATGCTCCACCGGCATAAAAACACTGACATCCCCTCCAGAGGGGTTCAATGTGCCTACCAGCGCCACCAGCATCAATGGCCAGAAGGTCTCCAATGATGCGATCCCGAGCCCGGTAAACGCCATCAATGCAGACGCAGCAAGCAGCAACGGTCTGTTGTCGTAGCGCGCGCCGTGGACCCCGATCAGCATCGTCAGGATGCCGGAGCCCAGCAATGTCGCGGTGGCGACGAGGCCCACCTGAAAAGGGCTCAGCCCCAAGCCGAGCAGGTAGATCGGCAGCAACAGGCTGACAAAGCCGTCCCCGAAGCCTCTGACGGCCTTGGCGGCAATAAGGCGGTTGAGATCAGTCAACGTAGGGCCAGGCGCAAACTGCAGGTAGGGCGGCCTAGCGTCCCGAGCTTCCGTATGCGAAAGCTTCGAAAGCCGTCACGCTGTCTGCCTTGGTCCAGACACCTACCTTGCCTTCACCGCCGAGCTGCCCGTCATCCTGCTCGATGTAGGGCTTGCCGTTCAACAGGACGCGGATGCGTGCAGCCGCAGTGCTGTCGGGTTCCACTCTCCAGAGCGGCTTGCCGCCACCCGTGCTCCCGCAGATCCAGCCTTCAGGCGAACCACCGGGCTGCGCGGCACTGAAGCCGACGGCCGCCGCTTGAGCGGGAACGATCGAGCAACAGATGCCGCACAGACTATAACCAGCAAGGGCTGTCCAATATTGCAGACGGTTCATCAAGCCACTCCATGAGCCGCGGTGAGTGCGAAGGCGGCGGGACGATCAGCCGAGGGTGCATGTAGCAACTGTCGCACGGTTATGTAACCGTTACAAGAACTTTCGAGCAGTTGCTCACGACCCTGCCTTGGCGCAGCGTCGAAGGCGCATGTTTTGCCGTCAGACCCGTTCATCTCGCACCGGCCGCTACGCGTTCTTCCGCGCGTCGATCAACCTGCGTACCTGCTCCAGCAGCTCCGCGATAAGAAATGGCGATAGAACATGACGGTGCAGCCGGAAGGCCCGCGAGAGGGCAGAATAGCTGTCATGAAATCAACCTCCCGCTTTGCTATCCTGACTATCACGCTGGTCACGCTCGTGTGC
>JACCRJ010000580.1 GCA_013813615.1 Lautropia sp.
GCTGACGCGGGTGCGGTGTTCGTCGACGGCCTGGTAGCGCGCATCGCCCAGGCGCAGCGTGCCCGCCGGTTCCTCGACGCTGAAGGGGTCGGCCTGCTCGTACAGGGCGTGCGCCGCCACCGACGCCGGCGTTGCGTGGCTGGCCGGGTTCATGCTCTCCAGCGTGAAGCCCTCGAGGTCGAGCTCGGCCAGCATGGCGTCGCGCCCGCCCGGGCGGCAGCACAGCGAAGTGCATTCGACGATCTTGGCCATGTGCAGGGCCAGGCCCGCCGGGTAGCCCAGCATCTCGGGCAGGGCCGCGAAGATGGCGGTGTCGCAGGCGCGGCCCGCCAGCACCACATCGGGGTCGGTGGCCAGGGCGCGCGCGAAGGTCTCGGCGCCGCACTGGCCCACGATGTGGCTGCAGGCCAGCACGTCGTCCTCGCCCGGCGGGGGCATGTCGCCGATGGGCGCGAGCCGGCCTTCGCGGCGGGCCTGCAGCACGGTCTGCGGCGGCACGTCGCTGGCGATGGTGGTCAGGCGGAAGGACCGCCCGATGGCCTGCGCGATTTCGCGCAGTATCGCTGTCACCCGTGTCAGCTGCGGCTGCGCGCCGGCCGTGCCGGCGCTGCCGATGAGAAGGGGCACGCCGGCCTCGAGCGCCGCCTGTAGCACCAAGGTAAGGTCGCGCCGGACCATCGCCTCGGGCGCCGCCATGGCGCCGGAGCCGAGGTAGTAGGGGCCGGGATCGATGGAGCCCATGTCGGCGCCGATGAAGTGCGGCCTGCGCGCCATGCCGAGCCCCAGGGCATCGGCCGGAATGCCGTAGCCCAGCTGCCCGGAGGCCGACAGCACGCGCAGCGGCCCGTCCCCCGGCCGGTGGTTTTGCAGCAGGCGGGCGGTGGCGCGCGTCACAGCATCAGCTCCAGCAACGGGGCGTGCTGCTGCGCGCCGTACAGGTCGCCATCGCCTGGCGTTCCGGCGCACAGGGCGCGAGGCAGGCTGAACTTGATGGCGTGCAGCTGCGGCAGCAGGAAGCGCTGCACGGCCTGCGGCGCAACACCGTACAGGGCGGCCACCGCGTCCGGTCGCAGCGCCGCGCTGGCGGCGGCGCGCTCGTAGGCCGGCCCGTCGTTGAAGAACAGGTCCAGCGTCAGCAACGTGGGGCCGGCGTTCTTGCTGCGCACCACCTGCGCCAGGGTGCGCAGTGGGATGGGGGCCTGCGTGTGAGTTGGATTCATGGCGTGGCTCATGGCGATGTGGGCAGAAGGCAGGGCAGGCCTTCAGAGGCCGAGGTAGTTCTTGCGCAGGTCCGGGTCGCGCAGCATGTCGGCGGCATTGCCCTTCATCGCCACGCGCCCGTTCTCGAAGATGTAGGCCCGGTGCGCGATGGCCAGCGTCTGCACCGCGTTCTGCTCCATCAGCAGGATGGACTGCCCTTCGGCGTTGAGGCGCCGGATCAGGGCGAACATCTCGTCGACCAGCAGCGGCGACAGGCCCAGCGACGGCTCGTCCATGATCAGCAGCTCGGGCTCGGACATCATGCCGCGGCCGATCGCCAGCATCTGCTGCTCGCCGCCCGACAGCGTGCCGGCCTGCTGGCCGAAGCGCTCCTTCAGGCGCGGGAAGATCGCCACCACCTGCTCGATGTTCTGCTGGCGCCGCGCCGTGCCCCGCACGAAGCTGCCCAGCTCCAGGTTCTCGCGGATGTTCAGGTTGGGGAAGATGCGCCGGCCCTCGGGCACGTGGATCACGCCGCGCTTGACGATCTCGGTCGAACTTTGCCCGACGAGCTCGTCGCCCTTGAAAAGGATCGAGCCGCTGAAGGGGCGGTTCAGACCCGAGATGTTGTTGTTCAGCGTGGACTTGCCCACGCCGTTGCTGCCCAGGACCGCAACGATCTCGTCCTTGCCGACGTCGAGGTCGATGCCTCGCAGGATCTCGACCTTGCCGTAGCCGGCATGCAGGCCGCGGATTTCAAGCATGGGAAGCCTCCTCGGGCGTCCCGCTCGTAGCCGGGTCAGTGACGCGCTCCGCGGCGCCGTGGCCCAGGTAGGCCTCGATCACTGCCGGGTTGTTGACCACGTCGCGCGGCGCGCCGTCGGCAATGATCTTTCCGTAGGACAGCACGTAGATGTGCTCGGACAGGCTCATGACAGCCTGCATCACGTGCTCGATCAGCAGCACCGTGATCCCGCTCGCGCGGATCTTCCGGATGATCGCGATGATCTCGACGATCTCCGACGGGTTGAGGCCGGCCATGACCTCGTCGAGCAGCAGCATCCTGGGGCCGGTGGCCAACGTGCGCGCCAGCTCGAGGCGCTTGCGTCCGGCCACGGTCAGGTCCGAAGCCGCCTGCTCCAGCAGAGCGCCCATGCCCACCTGTTCGCCCACGCGCCGGGCATGTTCCCAGGCCTCGCGGCGATCGCGGTACTTCTGGTAGGCGCCGACGGCGATGTTCTCGTGCACGCTCAGCTTGGCAAAGGGCTGTGTGACCTGGAAGGTCCGCACCATGCCGCGCCGCGCGATCTGGTGCACCGGCCAGCCGGTGATGTCCTGACCCATGAAGCTGACGCGGCCTTCATTGACCGGGTGGAAGCCGGCGATGCTGGCGAACAGCGTCGTCTTGCCGGCGCCGTTGGGGCCGATCAGCGCGACGATGCGTCCTTCGCCCACCTCGAGCGAGGCGTTGTCCACGGCCCGCAGGCCGCCGAAGATCTTGGTGAGTCCTTCGACCTTGAGCATCATGCGTCTCCCTGGCGCGCAGCCTGGCGAGCGCGGCCTGGCGAACGTTGGGCCATGCGCTTGATCAGGTCGATCAGGCCATTGGGCAGGAAGGCGATGATGACCACCAGCAGCGTGCCGTACAGCACCAGGGACAGCCCCGCCACGGTCGATGCGGCGCGCGTCCCCTCGCTCACGCCGGCCAGCAGCACCGCGCCGATGAGCGGCCCGTAGACGGTGCCCGCGCCGCCGATCATGCTGACCAGCAGCATCTCGACCGACTTGTCGACGCCGAACACGATGGTGGGATCGATGTAGAGGAAGTACTGCGCGAAGAAGCAGCCGCCGATGCCGCAGATGGCGCCCGAGAGCATCAGCACCTTGATCTTCTCGGCGAAGGCGTTGATGCCCAGCGCCCGGGCCGAGTCCTCGTTCTCGCGGATGGCCGCCAGCTGGGCGCCGAAGCGCGAGTTCTTGAGCCAGATGGCGATGGCGACCGATGCGACGGTGAGCGCGACCATGAGGTAGTAGAAGCCGATGCGTTCGGGAAACTGGAAGTTGGCCGCCGCCGGCTTGAACGGGATCAGCATGCCCAGGCCGCCGCCGGTGATCTCCACCGAGTTGGCGACGATGCGCAGCACCTCGGCGAAGGCCAGCGTGATCAGCGCGAAGTACGACCCCTTGAGCCCGGCGCGAAACGACAGGAAGGCGACCACATAGCCGACGACGGCGCCGGCGAGCGCGCTGGCCGGCAGGCCCCACCAGGGATTCAGGCCGAAGCGCATCTGCAGGATGGTGGAGGCGTAGGCGCCGGCGCCGAAGAACACCACGTGCCCGAATGACAGTTGCCCGGCGAAGCCGCCCGAGATGTTCCACGACTGGCCGATGAAAGCGTAGAACAGCGCCAGCACGCCGAGATTCACCATGAAGGGCGAGCGAAAGACCAGCGGAAACACCAGGGCGGTCCCCAGCAGTCCCCCGTGCAGCAGCCAGGCCTGGCGGCGGCTGAGCGTATTCATTGTTTCGCTCCAAACAGGCCCGAGGGACGGAACAGAAGAATCAGGATGAAGATCAGCGAGATGCCGATCTGGCCAAGGCTTTCGCCCAGGAACAATCCGCCGAAGGATTCGGTCAGGCCCACGATGAGCCCGCCGACCACGGCCCCCAGGAAGCTGCCCATGCCGCCGAGTACGACCACGGTGAAGGCGACCATGACGAACACGTGGCCCGTCGTGGGCGAGACGTAGAAGATGGGCATGAGCAGGCAGGCGGCCGCGCCCAGGGTGGCCAGGCCGATGCCGTAGGAGATGGCGAAGACGCGGTCGACGTCGATGCCCACCAGGCGCGCGCCCACGCGCTCCCTGGCTACCGCGCGAATCGCCTTGCCGATGTCGGTGCGCTGGATCACCAGGCCCAGCCCCGCGCACAGCGCCATGGCGGCCACGAAGGAGATGAGCTTGGGCAGCGACACCAACGTGGGTCCGAGCTCGACCATGGTGTCGGAGTAGGCGACCGTGATCGTGCGCGTGTCGCCCTTGAAGAACATCAGCGCCAGGTTCTCGATCAGGATCGACAACCCCAGCGTGATCAGCAGGATGTTCTCGTCCTTGCCGCTGGCGAGCTTTCCGATCAGGCCCTTGTAGAGGACATAGCCGAACACGTACATCGCCGGCACCATGACGAGCAGCGACAC
>JACCRJ010000569.1 GCA_013813615.1 Lautropia sp.
CGTCCGTGCCGCTCTCGTCCACGATAGCCGCCGCGATCCCGGGCAGCGGCATCGTGCAGGAGCCCGGCTTCAGGCCGTGCACCCCGGGCAGCGGGGAAATCATGTGGCCCCCGGTTTCGGTCTGCCACCAGGTGTCCACCACCGGGCAGCGCTCGTTGCCGACGTTCTTGTAGTACCACATCCACGCTTCCGGATTGATCGGCTCGCCGACCGACCCGAGGATTCGCAGCGAGGAGAGATCGTACTTGGACGGGTGGTGCTCCGGATGGACGTTGCCGGCCTTGATCAGGGAGCGGATCGCGGTCGGCGCCGTATAGAAGACGCTGCACTTGTGGCGCCCGATCATCTCCCAGAAACGGCCGGCGTGAGGATAGGTCGGAACGCCTTCGAAGATGATCTCGGTGGCGCCGACCGCCAGCGGGCCGTAGGCGACATAGGTGTGGCCGGTGACCCAGCCGACGTCGGCCGTGCACCAGAAGACGTCGTTCGGCTTGATGTCGAAGACCCATTTCATCGACAGCATCGCCTGCAGCAGGTAGCCGCCGGTGGCATGCTGCACACCCTTGGGTTTGCCGGTGGAGCCCGAGGTATAGAGGACGAACAGCGGATGCTCGGCGCTGACGAAGACCGGCTCGCAGGTAGTCGGCTGGCTGGCACAGACGTCGTGCATCCAGACGTCCCGGTCCGGATCCCACGCGACGTCGTCGCCGGTGCGGCGGTAGACCACCACCTTGAGGACCGCGTCGCATCCGCCCAGGGTAAGAGCCTCATCGACCGCAGTCTTGAGCGGCAGCGACCTGCCGCCGCGGAGCTGGCCGTCCGCGCAGATCACCAGGCTTGCCCCGATATCGACGATGCGCTCCTGCAGAGACTTGGACGAGAAGCCGCCGAAGACTACCGAGTGGATGATGCCCAGCCGCGCGCAGGCCTGCATGGCGATGACCGCTTCCACCGACATCGGCAGGTAGAGGATGGCGCGGTCGCCTTTCTTGAAGCCGAGCGCGGCGATGCCGTTGGCAAACTGGCAGACCCGCGCGTGCAGTTCCTTGTAGGCGACCTTCGTCACCTTGCCGTCGTCTGCCTCGAAGATGATCGCCGTCTTGTTCTCTACCGGCGTTCCCAGATGCCGGTCCAGGCAGTTGTGGGACGCGTTCAGATTGCCGTCTTCGAACCACTTGAAGAATGGCGCTTTGGAGTCATCCAGGGTCCTGGTAAAGGGCGTCTTCCAGAGCAGCTGCTCCCGGGCAAGCCGGCCCCAGAAGCCGGTGTAGTCCTTTTCCGCCTCGGCGCACAGGGCCTGGTACTGGTCCATGCCGGCGATGGCCGCCTGCTTGACGAACGACTCGGACGGTGGAAAGACCCGACCTTCGACCAGCACCGTTTCGATATCGTTAGCCACGTTGTCCCCCTTCGTTGTCTGCCCCGCTGCAGGAGCGAAAGTAATGAGAGCCGATTACTGAAAGCTTACCCTGCCGCCAAACTATGCGGCAGGCCGCTTGGCTCTCATGTGGCCTACTGTAGCTGCCGAGCCGGGCCTTTGAGTCAAATTCGGCACGCACCGCCATAGAATTCATGATCTTGGAGGTTCAGTTGCGCTATCCGCACTTCACCCATCACTACGCCCGTCTTTCCGGGCTGGTCATGCACTACGTCAGCGCCGGGAGCGGCTTTCCGGTGGTGCTGCTGCACGGATGGCCTCAGACCTGGTTCGAATGGCGGCATGTCATGGCGCGGCTCGCGCCCCGCTACCGGTTGATCGCGCCGGATCTTCGCGGACTGGGAGACAGCACGCGTCCGTTGGAAGGCTACGATTCGCAGACTCTGGCGGGCGACATCCATGAACTGCTGAGCGAACATCTCGGCATCGCCGACTACCACCTGGTAGGCCACGACTGGGGGGGACCGACTGCTTTCGCGCTGGCAGCCGCACGAGCGGACGCGGTGAGGACACTGACGATTCTCGACGTGGCAGTGCCTGGCCTCGGTCCGGACTTCTCGCAAGGCGGCAAGCGCTGGCATCACGCGTTTCACATGACGCCGGATCTGCCGGAAGCACTGGTAACCGGCCGCGAACGGCAGTACCTCAGCTGGTTCTACCGGGAATTCGCCTATCGTCCGGACGCAATCGGACCGGAAGACCTCGAGGAGTACCTGCGGACGTACACCCAGCCGGGTGCGCTGCGTGCAGGTTTCTCGCTCTACCGGAACATCCCGCGCAACATTGAGCGCAACAGGGCTTTGCAGGCGAGCGGTTTCCGCCTGCCGATGCCGGTCCTCGCGCTTGGCGGAGCCCGCATGGAATCGCGCGGCCGCGGCCGGGAGGTCGAAGAATCCCTTCGTCTGATCGCCGACCAGGTGACCGGCGGAGCAATCGAAGACAGCGGCCATTTCATTCCGGAGGAGCAGCCCGACGCCCTGGTCACTCGGATGATCGACTTCTGGGAACGTCGACCAGCCGCCCGGCCTGCTCAGCCGGGATCGCCTGAAGGGATCTAGAGTCCGACCAGGTAGTGCGCGAGATTCTCGATGTCCTCGTCGCTCAATGTATTGGCGACGCTGGTCATGGTGCCGCCATCATTGGCCCTGCGGCGCGCCTTGTAATCCCCGAGTTGCTTGACGATGTACCCGTAGTTCTGGCCCGCCACCCGGGGACTCTCGTTCTGGCCGGCAAATCCGCCCAAATGGCACATGGTGCAAAGCGTCTCGTCGGCCTTGAGCTTGCCGAGCCTGGCCCTCTCAGGATCCGCGGGAAACGACTGCCGGGGCGGTTTCTGGCGGGCAAAGTAGTCCGACAAGGCGCGCATCTCGTCACGGGTCATGCCCGCCACCATCGGTGTCATCAGCTCATGAGCCCGGCGGCCCTCCTGGAAGTCTCGAAGTTGGAGATACATATACCTTGACGTTTGTCCGGCAAGGATCGGATAAAGCGGCGGCAGAGCCGCGGGTTCGGGTCCATGGCAGGCGATGCAGGCCTGCGCACGGGCAGGCGGGCCAGCCGCACCGGAGGAATCTGCCGCATGCGCCGGCCCACCCTGCGC
>JACCRJ010000570.1 GCA_013813615.1 Lautropia sp.
AGGCGCAGCAGGGGGTCATGGAGTTCCTGCTGATCAACCATCCGCTGGATTGCCCCATCTGCGACCAGGGCGGCGAATGCCAGTTGCAGGACCTGGCGGTGGGGTACGGGTCGTCGGCTTCCAGCTACACCGAACATAAGCGGGTGGTCTTTCACAAGAACATCGGTCCGCTGGTGGCCGCAGAGGAGATGACCCGCTGCATCCAGTGCACGCGCTGCGTGCGCTTCGGCCAGGAAGTTGCCGGCGTGATGGAGCTCGGCATGGCCGGCCGCGGCGAGCATTCCGAGATCGTGAGCTTCCTCGGTCGCACCGTGGATTCCGAGCTCTCCGGCAACATGATCGACCTGTGCCCGGTCGGCGCATTGACCAGCAAACCGTTTCGCTACCAGGCGCGGACCTGGGAACTCACGCGCCGTCGCTCGGTCGCGCCCCACGATTCGCTCGGATCGAACCTTGTCGTCCAGGTCAAGCTCGATCGTGTCATGCGGGTGCTGCCTTTCGAGAACGAGGCGGTGAACCAGTGCTGGCTGTCGGACCGCGACCGCTTCTCGTATGAAGGCATCAACTCGCCGGACCGGTTGCTGCTGCCGATGATCAAGCAGGCGGGTGCCTGGCATGAAGTCGCGTGGGAGACTGCGCTGGAATATGTCGCCCAGGCCCTCCGCGAAATCAGGCACGAGCAGGGTGGCGAATGCATCGGCGCGCTGGTCTCGCCGACGGCCACGGTCGAGGAACTCTACCTTGCCGGCGCTCTGATGCGCGGCATCGGCTCGGAGAATGTCGACTTCCGCCTGCGCCAGTCGGACTTTTCCCTGGACCAGGCCATGGTCGGCATGCCGTGGCTCGGTCATTCGATCGAAGAGATCGAATCGCTGGATTCGATACTGCTGGTCGGCTCGTTCCTGCGCAAGGATCATCCGTTGTTGTCTGCCCGGGTGCGGTCTGCTGCCAAGGGCGGCACCAAGGTGATGTCGCTGCATGCGGTCGCCCAGGATTGGCTGATGCCACTGGCCGCCCAGGTCACACGTGCGCCGGACCGCTGGCTGACCGCGCTCATCGAGATACTGGTCGCGTGCGCACGCGGCAGGCAAGCCGCGCTGCCTGAGCACTACGCGGGCGTCGCGCCGTCGGCAGAGGCGACGGCGGTGGCCGACGCGTTCATTGCCGGCGCGAAGAGCGTCATCTGGCTGGGCAACGCAGCCGTGCAGCATCCGGCCTACGGCGAGATCGCGCGGGTGGCCCAGGCCATCACGCTGCTGACCGGCGGGCGGCTCGGGGTACTCGGCGAAGCAGCCAACTCCGTCGGCGGGCACCTGGTGGGCGCGTTGCCGGCTCCCGGCAGCAAAGGCCTCAATGCCCGCGCGATGCTGGCCCAGCCGCGCAAGGCGTACCTGCTGATGGGGCTGGAGCCTTCGCTCGACTGTGCGGATCCGGTGGCGGCACGGGCGGCCCTGGGCCAAGCCGGGACAGTGGTCGCCCTCTCGGCCTACCGCTCGGGGGAACTGCTGGAACTCGCGGACTGCCTCCTGCCCATCACGCCGTTTGCGGAAACAGCAGGTTCCTTCATCAATTGCGAGGGCCGACTGCAGGCGTTCAACGGCGTAGCGCGGCCGCAGGGACAGGCTCGGCCGGGGTGGAAGGTGCTGCGGGTGATCGGCAATGCCCTGGGGGTTGCAGGCTTCGACTTCAACAGTGTCGAGGCCGTCAGGGCCCGGGCGCTGCAGGAGTTGCCCGGCCGGACGGCGGCTTTACCGGACGGGCGGCACTTCGAGTCCCGGCTGGGCAACCAGACGGGTGGCTCAGCCTTGCCGCCGCCGGCTCTTGCCAGCCCGGTGCTGCAGCGAGTTGCGGACGTGCCCGTCTATTTCGCCGACCCGCTGGTCCGCCGGGCGCAGAGCCTGCAGCTGACCCGCGACGCGAGGGCGCCGGCCGCCGTGTTCAACGCCGCCACCATGCTGAGCCTTGGCTTTGCCGAGGGTGACCGGGTGCGGCTCACCCAGGACGGCGGCGAGGCGACGCTGGTAGCGCGGCGCGACGACCGGGTCGCGCCCGGCGTGGTGCTGGTGTCGGCTGCACATGCGAGTACCGCCGGCCTGCCTATGATGTTCGGACCGATTACGGCCCGGAAGGTCGCCGCGGCGGCGGGCGACTGCGGTACCGGTCAACCGGAACGGTCGGAGCAGGTGTCTTGAACTGGATCGACAGCGTCGGCATGCACGGGGAGTCCCTGCTCGGGGGAGCATGGCCGGTCCTCTGGACCCTGGCCAAGATCGTCGCTGTCGTGGCACCGCTGATGCTGTGTGTGGCCTACCTCACCTTGTGGGAACGCAAGATGATCGGGTTCATGCACCTGCGGGTCGGACCCAACCGCGTCGGCTTCAAGGGCCTGCTGCAGCCGATCGCCGATGGCCTGAAGCTGATGCTGAAGGAAATCATCCTGCCGACGCAGGCGAACAAGGTCCTCTACATCCTTGCGCCGGTCATGACGATCATGCCGGCGCTGGCAGCCTGGGTGGTGATCCCGTTCGGGCCTGACCGCGCGCTGGCCAACGTCAATGCAGGGCTGCTGCTGCTGCTGGCGCTGACCTCGCTGGAAGTCTATGGCGTGATCCTGGCGGGCTGGGCCTCCAACTCCAAGTACGCGTTCCTCGGCGCGCTGCGTGCGGCCGCGCAGATGGTCTCGTATGAACTGGCCATCGGCTTTGCGCTGGTGATCGTGCTGATGGTTTCCGGCAGCATGAACATCACCGAGATCGTGAACGGGCAGGGCAGGGGATACTTTGCCGAGCGCGGCATCAATTTCCTCTCCTGGAACTGGCTGCCGCTGCTGCCCGTCTTCGTCGTGTACTTCGTCTCCGGCGTGGCCGAAACCAACCGCCACCCCTTCGACGTCGTCGAAGGCGAATCGGAAATCGTCGCGGGGCACATGGTCGAGTACTCGGGGATGTCGTTTGCCATCTTCTTCATGGCCGAATACGCCAACATGATCCTGATCTCCGCCGTGGCGTCGATCTTGTTCCTGGGCGGCTGGCAACCGTTCTTTTCGCTGGGCCTCGACATCGGGCCGCAATGGCTATGGGACTGGTTCTGGCTCTTCATGAAGACTGCCTTCATGGTCAGCCTCTTCGTCTGGTTCCGTGCCAGCTTCCCGCGTTACCGCTACGACCAGATCATGCGCCTGGGCTGGAAGATCTTCATTCCGGTCACCCTGGTCTGGCTGATCCTGGTCGCCATATGGATCCAGACACCGCTGAACATCTGGAAATTGTGAGTTCCCCCCGAAGCGCCTTCGGCGCCTCCCCCCGGGGGGCGCCGCCAGCGGCCCGGCAAAGCCGGATCCGCGGCGGCCGCTGGCCGTGCGGCGCAGGCGTTACGCCGATGGGGTGTGGCAACAATGGATCATTGACATGCAGGCAATCAAGGAATTCTTCTCCAGCTTCATGCTCCTCGAACTGCTCAAGGGGATGCGCCTGACCGGCCGGTACATGTTCGCGCGCAAGATCACCATCCTCTATCCGGAGGAGAAGACGCCGCAGTCGCCGCGGTTTCGCGGCCTGCATGCCCTGCGGCGCTATCCCAACGGCGAGGAGCGCTGCATCGCCTGCAAGCTCTGCGAAGCCGTCTGTCCGGCGCTCGCCATCACGATCGAGTCAGACGTCAGGGACGACGGGTCGCGGCGGACCACGCGCTACGACATCGACCTCACCAAGTGCATCTTCTGTGGCTTCTGCGAGGAGTCGTGCCCGGTCGATTCGATCGTGGAGACGAATGTGCTTGAGTACCATGGCGAGAAGCGCGGGGACCTGTACTTCACCAAGGAGATGCTGCTCGCAGTGGGCGATCGGTACGAAAAAGAGATTGCTGCGGACCGTGAGCTCGACGCCCGCTATCGTTGACCGGACGGAATTTTGGACACCCAGACTGGCTTCTTCTACCTCTTCGCCCTGATCACGGTATTTGCCGCGTCACGCGTGGTGACTGCGCGAAACCCGGTCCACAGCGTGCTGTTCCTCGTGCTCACTTTTGTCTCGGCCGCCGCCATCTGGCTGCTGCTGCAGGCGGAGTTCCTCGCGATCGTGCTGGTGCTCGTCTACGTCGGTGCGGTGATGGTGCTGTTCCTTTTCGTGGTGATGATGCTCGACATCAACATCGACCAGATGCGCCATGGATTCTGGAAGACGCTGCCGGTGGCGCTCCTGGTGGGCGCCGCCATCGTGATCGAGCTCTCCCTGGTGCTCTGGGTGCAGTTCGGTCCCATCAAGTCGGCGGATGCGCCGGCGCTGCCGCCCAACTACAGCAATACCGCAGCACTTGGGCACCTGCTCTACACCGACTACATCTATCCGCTCGAAATCGCCGGCGTCATCCTGCTGGTCGCCATGGTCGCCGCCATTGCACTGACCCTGCGCCATCGCAAGGACGCCAAGGGCCAGCACCCGAGCCTGCAGGCGCGGGTCAAGCCGAGCGATCGGCTTCGCATCGTGCAGGTGGACGCCGTCAGCGACCGGGCCGCCGGCCGTGCCGGCACCCCCCCGGCTGCCGGCCCCCAGGTTGCCGGCCCCCAGGTTGCGGGCGGACCGCAGGTCGTGGGAACTGCCGGTCCCGGGCCGAACGCCGCGTCCACACCGGGTGCCAAGTGACATGAACAGCTATCTCACGCTGGGCCTTGCCCATTACCTGACGCTCGGCGCCGTCCTGTTTGCCATCGGTGTCGTCGGCATTTTCCTGAACCGGCGCAACCTGATCGTCATCCTGATGTCGATCGAACTGATGCTGCTGGCAGTCAACATGAATTTCGTCGCCTTCTCGCATTTCATGGGCGACGCGGCCGGGCAGATCTTCGTCTTCTTCATCCTCACGGTCGCAGCGGCGGAATCCGCCATCGGCCTGGCCATCCTGGTCACGCTGTTCCGCAACCTGGACACGGTCAATGTCGAAGATCTCGATAGCCTGAAGGGATAGATGAAAAGCGCCTACCTTCTCGTCCCGTTCGCGCCGCTGGTGGGCGCCATCATCGCCGGTTTCTTCGGCCGCAGCATCGGCCGCACCCTCACCCATTGGGTCGCCATCCTCGGCGTGCTCATCTCGCTGCTGGCTTCGATGGTGGTGCTGCGCGACGTGCTCGCGGGCAACGTCTTCAACGGCACTCTCTACAGCTGGTCGGTCATCGGCGAGCTGAAGTTCGAGGTCGGCTTCCTGATCGACAGCCTGACCGCGATGATGATGGTGGTGGTGACCTTCGTGTCGCTGATGGTGCACATCTACACGATCGGCTACATGGCCGACGACGACGGCTACGAGCGCTTCTTCTCCTACATCAGCCTCTTCACCTTCTCGATGCTGATGCTGGTGATGTCGAACAATTTCCTGCAGCTGTTCTTCGGCTGGGAAGCGGTCGGCCTCGTGTCCTACCTGCTGATCGGCTTCTGGTATACCCGGCCGACCGCCATTTATGCGAACCTGAAAGCCTTCCTCGTCAACCGGGTGGGCGACTTCGGCTTCGTCCTCGGGATCGGCCTCGTCGTCGCCTGGTTCGGAAGCCTCGACTATGCGGAAGTGTTCAAGGCGGCGCCGTCGATGCAGGCGGAAACGATCACTTTGTTCGGCGCCGCCGAATGGTCGCTGCTCACGGTGGTCTGCATCTGCCTGTTCATCGGCGCGATGGGCAAGTCTGCCCAGTTCCCGCTTCACGTCTGGCTGCCGGATTCGATGGAAGGCCCCACACCGATCTCGGCCCTCATCCACGCGGCGACGATGGTCACCGCCGGCATCTTCATGGTTGCGCGGATGTCGCCGCTCTTCGAGATGTCCGAAACCGCGCTCTCCTTCGTGCTGATCATCGGCGCGATCACGGCCTTCTTCATGGGGCTGCTCGGCATTATCCAGAACGACATCAAGCGGGTGGTGGCATATTCCACCCTGTCACAGCTCGGCTACATGACCGTCGCCCTCGGTGCGTCCGCCTACAGCGTCGCGGTCTTCCACCTGATGACGCACGCCTTTTTCAAGGCGCTCCTCTTCCTCGGCTCCGGCTCCGTTAACCATGCCAGCAACACCTTCGATATGCGCGAAATGGGCGGCCTGCGCCGCTCCATGCCGATCACCTTCGCTACATTCGTGATCGGCTCGCTCAGCCTCGCGGGCGTCTTCCCGCTCGCCGGCTTCTGGTCCAAGGACGAGATCCTCAAGGACGCCTGGAACGAGAACCGGATCGCCTTCTGGGCGGCGATGGCCGTCGTCTTCATGACCGCCTATTACATGTTCCGCGCCATCTCAATGACCTTCCTCGGCGACTATCGCGGCGGCGCCGAGCCGCAACATGGCCACGGCAGCACGCCGCTCGCCGGCGGTGCTCAGGATACGCACGGTGGCGCGGAGGAGCACGCCGACAGCGCCTCCGAGCGCGAACCGCACGCCGGCCCCGCTGGCCACACACCGGCCGACGAGGCGCACGGCCGCGGCGGGGTCGCGGTGGCGG
>JACCRJ010000590.1 GCA_013813615.1 Lautropia sp.
GAGCAAGCTCAAGCCCGGAATGTCCCTGGTCGTGCGGCGCCCGACCACGCAGACCGTCCTGGTGACCGAAACCGGCAACCGCCAGGTGGTCAAGAGCCGCGAACCGGTCATCATCCGGGCCTCCACCAAGGGCGCGCCCCTGGAAACGGTTTCGACCGACGGCGATTCCATTGCGGCAGTCCAGGCGGCAGACAAGCCTGTCGCCAAGTCGAAAGTCAGTTCGCCGGCAACCCGCAAACCCGGCCCCCGCAAGGCTTCCAAGTAGGGGAAGCACCTGAGGGAAGGCCCTGAGGGATTCCCCTGGGCCTGACTGCTGACTCCCCCGTGCTTCACGCCGCACCGGGCAGGTTGAAGTTCGGCAACAGCCGCGCCTGATTCGCAGCTAGAATCGGCGCGCCCCGGGTCTGCAACCCGGCAGCATCAGCCGACATCAACCACCAAAGGCTCTATCCATGGACTCGAGATTTTCTGCGAGAACGACTCTCGCCGCGCTCACGCTGTCCGCTTGCGTCGCCGTTTCCGGCTGCGCCACCCAACGGGCCGGCTCGACCGGCTCCGGCGCTTCCACCCCTCAGCCGGCCACGCCGGGCGGCCGTGTCGTCAAGTCCCAGGACGGCTCCTTCGACGGCAAGATCGTCGGCACGCCTGCAGCCGGCAGCAAGTCGCCAAGCTCAAGATCGGCATGACTATGCGCGAGGTCAACGCCATGATCGGCGCACCCGACGACCTGGCACGGCATGAAACCGGCAAGCGCTGGATCCCGTTCTACTATGGCGACGACGCGCAGCGCATGCAGGCGCTTGTCAGGAAGGAAGGCTGTCTTACCTACACCGGCGGCAACGTCTTCGGTGGCGGCGGCAACCAGCTGATCAAGATCGAGGTGGACCCCAGCGGCAAGTGCCTGGAGTGAGCCGGGACCGCCGGGGATTGCGCTGCACGCACGTACGCCGCAGTTCTCGAAGGTCAGGCCGCGTCCAGCTGCCCGACCGCCTGCAGCAGCATCCGCGTGTACTCGTCGGCGGGCGCAGTGAAGATCTGCTCCACCGGACCGTGCTCCACCACCACGCCGTCCTTCATCACCAGCACGTCGTGCGCCATGGCACGGATCACCGCCAGGTCGTGCGTGATCAGCAGATAACTCAGCCCGTAACGCCTCTGCAGTGACACCAGCAGCTTGAGCACCTGCAACTGCACCGTCAGGTCCAGCGACGATGTCGGCTCATCCAGCACGAGCACGCTCGGCTTGAGGACCAGCGCGCGGGCGATAGCGATCCGCTGCCGCTGTCCGCCTGAGAACTCATGCGGACAGCGGCTCATCATCGACGGCTCCAGCCCCACCTCTTCCAGCGCCTGCGCGACAGCCGCGTCGCGGGCGGCGGCATCCATGTCCGGCCGGTGCAGCTCGAGTGCCTCGCCGACCAGCCGGCCGACGGTCAGCCGTGGCGAGAGCGAGTTGAACGGGTCCTGGAAAACCATCTGAAAGGTGCGCCGGTGCGGACGAAGCTCGGAATCGCCGAGCTTGTCGATGCGCTTGCCGGCCACCGTGATTTCTCCGGTTGTCGCGCCGGCGGCCAGCCGCAGGATCGACATGGCCAGCGTAGTCTTGCCGGATCCCGATTCGCCGACGACACCGAGGGTATGACCCGGCGCAAGGCTGAGGTCGATCCCTTTCAAGGCGTCGAAGCGGTTGCGCTTGAACCAGCCGGCGCTGCTGAAGAAGGTGCAGGCGAGCTTGTGCGTACTCAATACCGGCACCTGCGCTTCGGTGGGCTGCGGCTCGAGCATGTCGGTCACCATCCGCTGGGGACGAGCCTCGATCAGTCGCCGGGTGTATTCGTGCACCGGCGCCTCGAAGACGGCTGCAGTGCTGCCCTGCTCCACCAGCCGGCCGTTGCGCATGACGCCGACCCGTTCGGCGAAGGACCGCACCAGCGGCAGGTCGTGCGTGATCAGCAGCACCGCCATGCCGACCTCCATCTGCAGCTCCGCCAGCAGCGCCATGATCTGCGCCTGCACAGTCACGTCGAGCGCGGTCGTCGGCTCATCGGCAATCACGAGCTTGGGACAGCAGGCAAGCGCCATGGCGATCATCGCCCGCTGGCGCTGCCCGCCAGAGAGCTGGTGCGGGAGACTGCCGAAGCGGCGCTGCGGTTCGCTGATGCGGGTGCGATCGAGCAGCTCGACGGCCTGCTTGCGCGCCTGCCCCCGTGTCATCGCCTGATGCAGTTCGAGCACCTCGCAGATCTGGTCGCCGATCGAATAAAGCGGGTTCAGTGCTGCCATCGGCTCCTGGAAGATCATCGCGATCTCTTTTCCGCGGATGGCGCGCATCTCGCGGTCGCTGGCCTGGAACAGTTCCCTGCCCTCGAAGCGCACCGAGCCGCCGTATTCCGCATGGTGGTGCAACCTCATGATCGCCTGCGCGGTGACGGTCTTGCCCGAGCCGGACTCGCCCACCAGCGCAAACCGCTCCCCGACGCCAATCGAAAATCCCACATCCTCGACCACCCGGCTGCGGGTGCCCTGGCTCGCATCGACGAAGTCGACCGTCAGCCCGGCGACCTCCAGCAGGGGGGTCGGACGGCCGGTCGGGTCAGTTCTTGCGGGTGTCAAGGGCATCGCGAAGCGCCTCACCGATGAAGATCAACAGCAGCAGGATACCAACCAGCACACCGAACGTAGGCAGGGAAATCCACCAGGCATCAAGGTTGGCCTTGCCCTGTGCCAACAGCTCGCCGAGACTGGGGGTGGACGGCGGCACGCCCAGGCCCAGGAAGTCGAGGCTGGTCAGGGCGACGATGGCAGCGCTCATCCGGAACGGCAGGAAGGCGATCACCGGCGTCATCGAATTCGGCAGCACGTGCCGGGTGATGATGGTGCGCCGACGCAACCCGAGCGCGCGCGCCGCGGCCACGTATTCCAGTCCACGGTTGCGCAAAAACTCCGCACGCACGTAATCCGACAGCCCCATCCAGCCGAACAGCGAGAGGATCGCTAGCAGCACCCAGATGCTGGGCTCGAAGATCGACGCGAGTATCAGGAGCAGGTAGAGCTCCGGTATCGAGGACCAGATTTCGATCAGGCGCTGCATCGTCAGGTCGATGCGGCCTGCGAAATACCCCTGGATGGCGCCGGCGAGAATGCCCAGAGCCATCCCGATCGCCGTCAGCGCAAGGCCGAACAGGACCGAGATCCGCAGCCCGTAGAGCAGTCTTGCCAGCACGTCGCGGCCCCGGTCGTCGGTGCCGAAGTAGTTGACCGATGACGGTGGCGACGGGTTCGGGCTTGGCGCGAAGTAGTTGAGCGTATCGAAGCGGTAGCGGTTCAGCGGCCAGATCGCCCAGTTGCCGTTGGTCGTCAGCTGCTCCTGGATGAAGGGGTCGTGGTAGTCCGTGGTGGTACGGAAATCGCCACCGAAAGTGGTCTCGGGATAGTCGTGAAAGAGCGGCGCGTAGTAACGGCCGTCGTGCCTCACCATCAGCGGCCGGTCATTGGAAAGTAGTTCCGCAAACAGGGTGAGCACGAAGACCGTCAGGAAGATCCACAGGCTCCAGTAGCCGCGGCGGTGCCGCCGAAAGCGCGCCCACGACCGCTGCCGCGGTGTCATGGCCGGCCGCAGTTGCACGGGGGTGGGCGGAACTTCAGCCAGCGGCGGCGAGACCTGGACGGCGGCGTCCATCAGCCGTGCCCGCTGAACTTCACCCGCGGATCGACCCAGGTGTAGGCAATATCGGTGAACAGCTTGGTGAGCAGGCCGATCAGCGAGAAGACATACAGCGATCCAAGGACCACCGGATAGTCGCGCTTGAGAATGGCGTCGTAGGAAAGCAGGCCGAGCCCGTCGAGCGAGAACAGCGCCTCGATCAGCAGCGAGCCCGCGAAAAAGGCGCCGACGAACGCCGCCGGAAAGGCGGTGACCAGAGGGATCAGGGCGTTGCGGAACACGTGCTTGTAGAACACCCGCCGCTCCGACAAGCCCTTGGCGCGCGCGGTCAGCACGTACTGGCGGCGGATCTCTTCCAGGAAGACGTTCTTCGTCAGCATCGTCGTCACTGCGAAGCTGCCGACGATCAGGCAGGCGAGCGGCATCGCCAGGTGCCAGAAATAGTCCAGGACCTTGCCGACCAGGCTGAGCTCCGACCAGTTGTCCGACGTGAGGCCACGCAACGGGAAGAGCGACCAGAACGAGCCGCCGCCGAACAGTACCAGCAGCGCCACACCCAGCACGAACCCCGGGACGGCGTAGCCGACGAGGATCAGCGTGCTGGTCCAGAAGTCGAAGCGGCTGCCGTCGCGCACCGCCTTGGCGATGCCGAGCGGGATCGACACCAGGTAGACGATCAGGAAGCTCCAGATCCCCAGGCTCATGGACACCGGCAGCTTCTCGACGATCAGCCCCCAGACCGACTTCTGGTAGAAATAGCTGGTGCCGAGATCGAACTGCAGGTAGCGCTTGAGCATCTCGAAGAAACGCTGCGGCGCCGGCTTGTCGAAGCCGTACATTTCGTTGATCTGCTTCAGGCGCTGCGGGTCGATTCCCTGGGCGCCGCGATAGCCAGGCACCGCAACAGCGACTTCCCCGCCCTGGCCGCGGCCGCGAAGCTCCTGCATCAACTGGTCGACAGGCCCGCCGGGAACGAACTGGATGATCGCGAAGCTCACCAGCAGGATGCCGAACAGCGTCGGGACCATCAGCGCCAGCCGCTTGAGGATATAGACGATCACGGCTTTATCCACCAGGTCCGGGACATCCAGGGCTGGGCAGCATAGTAGGTGGGCAGTTTTTCCGGATACGCAAGGTGGTCTGCGGAAGCCACGCGGTGCGTCGCCAGGTGGAAATGCGGCACCAGGTACCAGCCGTGGCGCAGCACCCGGTCCAGCGCCCGTGCCGCAGCCTCCAGTTCCGGCCGGCTGCGCGACCGCACCAGCCGGTCGATGATCTCCTCGAGGACGGGGTTGCGGATTCCGGGCATGTTCTCCGAGCCGTGCTGATCAGCCGCACCCGTGGAGAACATCTGGAACAGCTCGTTGCCCGGGGTCGAGCTCATCGCGAAGGAATGGGTGGTGACGTCGAAGTCGAAGGTGTCCAGACGGCGCTGAAATAGCGCCGGGTCGGTGGTGCGAAGGCTCACGCCGATGCCGAGCCGCCCGAGGTTGCGTACCCAGGGCACCGCGATCCGCTCGAGGGCCGCCGAGTAGCTGAGGACCTCGAAGTGGAAAGGGTCGCCGGCGGCGTTGCGCAGCTTGCCGTCCTCGCGCACCTCCCAGCCTGCCTCCTTGAGCAGCACCAGTGCCTGCCGCAAGTTGTCCCGCAGCGACGCGGGCGCCGTCGTCACCGGCGGCAGCGGCACTTCGCCGAACACCGCAGGGTCGAGGGGCTCCTTCAGCGAGTCCAGCAGCGCCAGTTCGGCGCCCTCCGGCTTGCCCTGCGCCGCCATCGGGCTGTTGGCGAAGTAGCTGGCGGTGCGGGTGTACTGGCCGAAGAACACCTGCCGGTTCATCCATTCGAAATCGAACGCAAGCGTCAGCGCCTTGCGCACCCGCATGTCCTGGAACAGCGGCCGGCGCATATTCATCGCAAAGCCCTGCATGCCGGCGACGTTGGAATGCGGGAACGACTTCTTTATCAGTTCGCCGCTGCTGTAGCGGCGGCCGTTGTGACCTCGCGCCCAGTTCTTCGCCGAATTTTCATAGATCCAGTCGTACTCACCGGCCTTGAAACCTTCGAGCCGCGCCGTCTCGTCCTTGAAGTACTTGAAGGTCATCCGCTCGAAGTTGAACATGCCCCGGCGGACCGGCAGTTTCTCGCCCCAGTAGTCCGGCAGCCGCCTGAAGCGGATCTCCTTGCCGAAGTTCACCGATTCGAGACGGTACGGGCCGCTGGTGATCGGCTCCTGAAGCGCCACCTGGTCGAAAGGCAGCCCATCGCCCCACTTGCGCGAGAAGATCGGCAGGCCGGTGGCAAGAATCAGATGGAGCTCCTGGTTTCGCTGCTTGAAGTCGAAGCGCACTTCGCGCTCCGAGACCACCGTCACGCGGCCGACATCGGCGAAGTACTGGCTGTAGCGCGGGTGCGCGAGCTTGCTCGTCAGCATGTCGAAGGAATGCCTGACGTCCTCTGCCAGTACCGCATCGCCGTTCCAGAACTTTGCGGCCGGATTCAGCCGGAACGTGATCGAGAGCTGGTCGGCGGCGAAATCCATGTCTTCGGCCAGCAGTCCGTAGACCGAGAACGGCTCGTCCCAGCTCTGATCCCCCAGCGTTTCGAACATCAGCTCGCCGAGGCCGGCGCCGGCGATGCCGCGAAGGGTGAACGGGTTCAGCTTGTCGAAGGAACCGAACCCGTCGCGGTTGACGGAGCCGCCCCGGGGTGCGTCCGGGTTGACGTAGTCGAAATGGCTGAAGTCCGCGGGGTATCGCGGCTCGGCTCCCCATGCCAGGGCAGGGGCGGCATGCGCAGGCATCGCGGCGACCGCCAAGGGCACCAGGGCGATCCAGACCGACAAGGTGGCCACTCCTGCACGGCCGCGGGCGAGCGGTCGACCGAGGAAGCAGGTTGAGGGATCCCGATGCATGGCTTCGGATTCTAGGGCCTGGGGGCCGTGCGACAATCCCCGGTTGGACACTGGAGGGACATCAAGTGACGCAGTCGGGCTTTCTGTCGGGTAAACGCATCCTGATCCTGGGTTTGCTGTCCAATCGTTCAATTGCCTATGGCATCGCCCGCCGGTGCCGGGCGCAGGGCGCCGAGATTGCCTTCACTTACCAGGGCGAACGCTTCAAGGACCGGGTCACGGATCTCGCTGCGGAATGCGGATCGAGCCTTGTTTTCCCGTGCGACGTGTCGGACGATGCGCAGATCACGGACCTGATGACCGCGCTAAGCGCCCGTTGGGACGGGCTCGACGGCCTGGTCCACGCCGTCGCCTACGCGCCGCGCGAAGCCATCGCCGGCGACTTCCTGGAAGGCATCAGCCGGGAAGCCTTCCGGATGGCCCACGACATCTCCTCCTACAGCTTCGTCGCGCTGGCGAAGGCGGCGCTGCCGCTGATGAGCGGCCGCAACGCAGCCCTGCTCACGCTGAGTTACCTCGGCGCCGTGCGCACCGTTCCCAACTACAACACCATGGGCCTGGCCAAGGCCTCACTCGAAGCCAGCGTGCGATACCTGGCGCAGTCGCTCGGTCCGCGCGGCATCCGCGTGAACGGCATCTCGGCGGGGCCGATCAAGACACTGGCCGCCTCCGGCATCAAGGGCTTCTCCGGCATCCTGGAGACGGTCGCAGCAAGCGCCCCACTGCGGCGTAACGTGACCATCGACGACGTCGGCAATGTCGCCGCATTCCTCCTGTCCGACCTGGCGGCGGGCGTCACGGCCGAGATCACTTATGTCGACTGCGGATTCTCGTCGGCCGTGAGCGGTATCGTCGAATGACGGCGGAGGTTGGAGCACCTGCCGCCCAAGCAGGAGCAACGTGCCGGTACTTGTATTGAGGGGCGTCTCGAAGCGTTTCGACCAGCGACGCTGGGTGCTGCGCCAGGTGTCGCTGCAGGTCGAAACCGGCGAGCGGGTGGTGTTGATCGGCGAGTCCGGCGTCGGGAAGTCGTCGCTGCTCAACCTCTGCGCCGGGCTCGACGTTCCCGACGAAGGCGAGATCGTCGTCGCCGGCCGCCCGTTGCACGGGCTCGACGACACCGCGCTGGCTGCAGTGCGCCGCCGCAGCCTCGGATTCGTCTTCCAGGCGTTTCACCTGATCCCGCATCTGCAGCTCTGGCAGAACGTGGCCCTGCCGCTGCTGTTGATCGGAGCGGACGAGGCTTCCGCCAGGGAAAACGCCCGTGCAATGCTCGACGAAGTCGGGCTGGGTGAGCGCGCCGACAGTCTGCCGGGTGAGCTTTCCGGCGGCGAGCAGCAACGGGTCGCGCTGGCCAGGGCCCTGGTGCATCGCCCCGCCCTGATCCTCGCGGACGAACCAACCGGCAACCTCGATCCGCAGACCGCCGCGGCAGCCACCAACCTGCTGGCCGAACAGGTCCGCACCCGATCCGCGTCCTTGCTGATGGTCACGCACTCGGCACAGGCAGAGCGGAACGCGGATCGGGTGCTCCGGCTTACGCCGGAGGGCGTGGTGCCGGCATGACGAGCCCTGGTGCCGCCGGATGCACAATCCCCGCCCGCTGAAACCCCAGTCGCTGAACCCGGCTCGAGGCGCCTCGCTCCTGCTGCGGTGGCTTCGCCAGGCACATTTCAGGGCGCAGCCGGGGCGCACCATTGCCAGCGTCGCCGCCGTCGCCATCGGGGTGGCGC
>JACCRJ010000597.1 GCA_013813615.1 Lautropia sp.
CTTCAAATCCACCTCCTCAGCCGCCAGCCGCCCGTAACACACTGCCCCAGACTCACGCCCTTTGCAGGAACCACAATGATCGAACCCCGCGACCGCTATCGCAATCCGGCGCTTCTCGTCGTCGACATGCAGAACGACTTCGTGCGCGTGGGCGCCGCACTGGAAGTGGTCGATGCACGCGCGACGATTCCGGCCAACCGGACGCTCATCGACTTCTTCCGGTCGCGCAAGCTGCCGGTGGTGTTTACCAAATTCATCACCTTCCCGTCGGAGGTGCTGTTGTGGGAGTGGTCGCCGCAGGCCCTGCCCCCGACCAAGTGCTGCTGGAAGGGTCACCAGCGCTACTACCCCGACATCGATCGCGAGCAGGAATGCACCGACGTGATCGACGAACTGGCGCCCCTGCCCGGCGAGCACCAGGTGGAGAAGTTCAACTACGGCGCCTTCCATGCCACCACCCTCGATCCGATCCTGCGCTCCCTCGGCGTCGAGTCATGCGTCGTCACCGGCACGGTGACGCAGATCTGCGTCGAGGAAACCGCCCGCCAGGCCTTCCACCATGGCTTTCGGACCACGATGGTGCGAGACGCCGTGTCTTCGTTCGCACCGGACCTGCATGCCGCTACGCTGAAGAACTTCGCCAGCAAGTTCGGCTGGGTCGAGGGCAGTGCCGACGTGATGCGCGTCATCGGCTGAAGGCGACGGGAACCGCGCCGCAGCGTTCCTGCACCCGGCCTTCGTCATCATGCGCATGAGCAGCCTTCCCGGCCGGCTTTCGAGCAGGCTGGCGGAGGGTCTGGGAAAAGGTCTGTTCCCCGGTGGCCTGGGCATCTACGCGCTGCTCCTGGCGGTGCTGATGCTCTCGGCCGTCTTCGTGCCGGGCTTCGCCGCCACTGGCAACCTCGGCAACGTCGTGACCCAGTCGGCCGCCCTGGGACTGGTTGCGATCGGCCAGACGTTCGTCATCATCGGCGGGCTGATCGACCTGTCGGTCGGCCAGCTGCTGGGGCTGACGGTGGTGCTGACCTGCGCCTGGACTGACGGTCGATCGGTCATGCTGCTGCCTGTCGCGGCGGCGGTGATCGCGATCGGCGCGGCGGTCGGTCTGGTGCACGGCTGGCTGGTCAACCGCTGGCGCGTCGAACCGCTGATCCTCACCTTCGGCACGCTCAGCATCCTGCAGGGACTGATCTTCGCGTACACCGACCGCAGCATCGGCCGCGCACCGGTCGAACTCGGGTGGCTTGCCAACGGCCGGCTGTTCGGCCTGCCGGTCGCCGGGCTGGTGCTGGTGGCCTTCGCTGTCCTGGCCCACGTCCTGCTGACGCGCACCCGCTTCGGCCTGCGGCTCTTCGCTACCGGCGGCGAAGCCGAAAGCGCGCGCCGGGCCGGCGTGGACGTCAGCAAGGTGCGACTGCTGGCTTTCATGCTGTCAGCCATCGGCGCGACACTCGGCGGCCTGCTGATCGCGGGGCGGCTCGGCACCGGCTACCCGAATGCGGGTTCGGGCTTCGAACTGGATGCGATCGTCGCCGTGGTCCTGGGTGGCGCATCGCTGGCCGGCGGCCGGGGCAGTGTCGCCGGCACGGTCGCCGCCGCCTTGCTGCTCGGGGTCATCTCAAATGTGCTGAACCTGCTGGAAGTCTCGTCGTTCGTCCAGACCTTCGCCAAGGGACTGATCGTCGTCGGCGCCATCGTCGCCATGAGAACCCGCGCCACCGCAGCGAGCGCCCCATGATCGCCGTCGCGGCCGCCACGCTTCGCCACCGGCAGTTCGCTGCCGACTGGCTGGCCCGCTGGGCGATCCTCTTCGTACTAACCCTGCTCTATGCAGTCGCCGTTCTGCTGTCGGACGCGTTCCTCGAGCCGGTCTACGTCGGCAACATCCTGCGCCAGGCGGCTCCCGTGGGCATCGCGGCCATCGGCGCGACCCTGGTCCTGATTCTCGGCTGCATCGACCTCTCGATCGGCGCGATCATCTCCTTCGCGGCCGTGTTCTGCGCGGTGCTCATGAACGGCGACCCGGCCAACCTGGCTTTCGCCATGACCGCCACGCTGGCGGCCTGCGCAGCGATGGGCGCGGTCAACGGCTTGCTGGTCGTCTTCAACCGGTCTTCGTCCTTCATCCTGACGTTGGGTACCGCCCTCGCCATCTACGGCCTCACACAGATCTTTTCGGGCGGGACCGCGCGCGGCATCGTCTCCCCGGGCTTTCGCGAATTCTTCAACTTCAGGATCGGCGAAGTCCTGCCGGTGCTGGCCCTGTCGCTCCTGATCCTGGCGGCGCTGGTCGAAGTCGTCCTGCGCACCACCCGCTTCGGGCGGCAGGTCTACCTCATCGGCAGCAACCTCGAGGCGGCAAGAATCTCCGGCCTGCCGGTGGCAGCGGTCACCTTCGCCTGCTACGTGCTGTCGGGAATCTTCGCCGGGATGGGCGGGATGGCTGTGCTCGCACGGTCCGGCGTCTCGAGCACGTTCACCGGACGCGGCTATGAGTTCGACGCGCTGGCAGCGATCGTCCTTGGCGGCACCGCCTTCGCAGGCGGCCGCGGCACCGTCGCCGGCACCGTCGCCGGGGTGCTGGTCCTGTTCATCGCCTTCAACCTGGTCAACATCCTCGGGCTCAACTACAACCTGCAACTGGTGCTGAAAGGGGCGATCATCGTGCTGGCCTCGGCGGTCTACGCGAGGCTGGACCCGGATCGCCGAACCTGATTTCCTGGAGAGAAGACATGCACGTTCACACCCGAATCGACAGTCTGTTCAACCGCCTGGCCAGGCCTGCGCTTGCCTCCCGTCTCGCGACTGCTTCGTTTTCCGTGCTGGCGGCCGCAGCCCTCGGTGCGGCCGCCCTGCTGGCGCCGTCCGTGGCCGTCGCACAGACCGACCGCGCGCTGCAGAAAAAGCGGATGGCCGAGACCGTCGACACCTCCCGCTTCAAGAAGCCCGGCCCCTACACCATCGGCGTCGCAGCCGGCTACATGAGCAACTCGTGGGTGGTGTTCTGCCTGCAGCACATCCGCTACGAGGCGTCACTGCACAAGGACGTCAAGGACGTGCTGGTCACCGATGCGGCCTTCAACCCGGCCAAGCAGGTCAGCGACATCGAGGACCTGATCACCAAGAACGTCAGCCTGATCATCTACTGGCCGGTCGACGAGAAGGCGATCCAGCCGGCGCTGGAGAAGGCCGTCGCGAAGGGCATCCCGACCGTCAATGCCGGCGGCGGGTTCACCTACGGTCCCGGAACCATCTCGAACGCCTTCATCGACCAATGGGCGCTGGGAGAGATGGTCGCGCGGCAGTTCGTGAAGGACCTCGGCGGCAAGGGCAGGATCTTCGCGATGCTGCCGATCGCCGGCACGACCGCCGCGGTCGACCAACTGGACGCGCTCAAGGCGGTGCTGAAGGAGAATTCCGGCGTCGAGCTGCTGTCGGCGGAGCATGGCGACTGGAATCGGGCCAAGGCGAAGCAGATAACCGAGAACCTGCTGCAGCGTTATCCGCGGATCGACGGGGTCTTCTCGCCGGCCGGGCAGATGTCGATCGGCGTGGCGGAGGCGTTTGAGGAAGCCGGCCGGATGAAGGGCGTCACGATGTCGCCAGGCGACGAGTACAACGGCTGGATGAAGTGGGTCGTCAAGCACAAGCAAGGCGGGGCGGTCACCTTCCCGACGCGGGCAGGCCAGGAGGCGGCGAAGCTCGGCCTCAAGATCCTCAACGGTGAGCCGGTGCCGCGCGGGCTGGTGATCGCGTCCGAATACATTTCGCCGGCCGACTCGGTGA
>JACCRJ010000621.1 GCA_013813615.1 Lautropia sp.
GCCGCTGCTGTGGGCCGGACTGTTGCTCAACCTTGCCGGCACGTTCGTGCCGCTGCAGGACGCAGTGGTCGGCGCGGTGGCCGGCTATCTGCTGCTGTGGAGCATCTACTGGATCTTCAGGCTGCTCACCGGCAAGGAAGGCATGGGCTACGGCGACTTCAAGCTGCTGGCCGCGCTGGGCGCCTGGTTCGGCTGGCAGGCGATCCCGGCGACCATCCTGCTCGCCTCGGTGGTGGGCGCAGCAGTGGGCATCAGCCTGATGGTGTTCGCCCGGCACGGCCGCGACATTCCGATTCCCTTCGGCCCGTACCTCGCCGGCGCCGGCGGATTGACGCTATTCTTCAGCAAGCCGCTGATGGCGCTGTACGGGCTGGCGTAGCCCGCAGACCGCCGGCCGCGCCCGCGCCTTCCGGCAGGCGCCGCAACGCAGCGGCCATGCAGGATGTCCCATGACCAAAGCAGCAATCTTCCGGGTCGGACTGACCGGCGGCATCGGCAGCGGCAAGAGCACCGTGGCCGAGAGGTTCCAGGCGCTCGGCGCTCCGTTGGTGGACACGGACGTCATCGCCCACCGGCTGACGGCGCCGGGCGGCGCCGCCATGGGCCCGATCCGCCACCAGTTCGGCGACGAGATGGTGGCAGCCGACGGCAGCCTTGACCGCGCCGCCATGCGCGGACGCGTCTTCTCGCAACCGGCGGCGCGCCAGTCGCTGGAAGCAATCCTGCATCCGATGATCCGGGCCGTGGCGGACGACGAAGTTGCCGGCGCGGCGCGAGCCGGCGCTGCCTACGTGCTGCTGGCGATCCCGCTGCTGGTGGAGACAGGCCACCACGGCAGCCGCGTCGAGCGGGTGCTGGTCGTGGACTGTCCGGAAGCGGTGCAGATCGCCCGTGTGATGAAGCGCTCCGGCCTTGGGCGCGAGCAGGTCGAGGCGGTCATGCGGGCGCAGGCGAGCCGGGAAGAGCGACTCCGTGCTGCAGACGACGTCATCGACAACGGCGGGGACGAAAGCCGCCTGGACGAACAGGTCGAGCGTCTGCATCGCACCTATGCGACGCTCGGGCGCGCCTTCGCGAGTAGCGCGGCAGGCTGATCCGCGGAGTCTCGGAGCGACCCTCCGCAAGCTGGGTTTATCATACGACGTTACATCGTCGATGCGATCTGATGATCACCTACGCACACCCGTTCAACGAAAGAGTCCGCACTCTGCTCAGGCTCGAGGAACTGTTCCGGCGCTTCGAGCGGTTCGCGGCACGCACGGATGCGCTCGACCACCACATCGCTCTGACGACACTGTTCGAGATCCTGGAGGTCTCCTCGCGAGCCGACGTCAAGTCGGACCTGCTTCAGGAGCTGGAGCGCCAGCGCCAGACCCTGATCGCGTTCAACACCAATCCCAGCGTCTCGCTGGATGCGCTCGAGCACATCCTGAGGGAGATCGAGGAAGCGTCCGGCCTGCTGCAGGCGGCACCGGCCAAGACCGGCCACCACCTGCGGGATAACGAATGGCTGATGAGCGTGCGCAGCCGCTCGATCATCCCGGGCTGCAGCTTTCAGGTCGACCTGCCCTTCTACTATGCCTGGCAGCACAGCGGCGGCGAGACGAGGCAGCGCGACATCTTCGAATGGGCGCAGCCTTTCAGGCCGCTGCACGACAGCCTGAACATCGTGCTGCGGCTGCTGCGCGAATCGGCGCAGCGCAGCAAGGTCTCGACGCAGGCGGGCAGCTACCAGCAGCAGCTCGGCGGCAAGACCTACCATCTCGCGCACATCAAGATCGATGAGAAAGTGGGTGCGGTACCGGAATTCTCGGCCAACAAGTACATGCTGTGGATTCGCTTCGGCCGGCTGGACCGCGAGTTCAAGACCCGCCCCTTCGAGGGCAATGTGGATTTCGAATTGAGCCTGTGCAACCTGTAGCACGGCGGCCGACACCGATGGTCACCTGTCCCGGCTGCGGGGAGGTGAGCCCCTACAGCCCCGTTAATCGCTGGCGCCCGTTCTGCTCGGAGCGCTGCAAGATGATCGACCTGGGAACGTGGGCCAGCGACGGCTACGTGGTGGCCGGCGAGACCCTCGAGGCGGACGACGACCTCATCGACCCGGAAACCGGCAAGGCCCGCGGCATCGCCGGACCGGGCACCGGGAACTGAGCGGCGCGGCCGCCGCCTTTCGTTCGGGTTTCAGCTGCGTTTCAACTTGCTTCAGCTGCTC
>JACCRJ010000627.1 GCA_013813615.1 Lautropia sp.
CTGCGCAAGGCGCAAGATGCGCACTTTTTCTGAAGCCTATGCGCCAGGCGGCGGCCGTCCAGCGCCCGTCGTGCGCAAGAGCAAACACCGCGTGAAACGCGACGAAGTTCACAGTAACGAGGAGACAAAGACATGAACGCCCGGTTCCTGATGAGCGCTGCGGCCCTTGCCGTTGCCTGCGGCAGTGCGCTCGCCCAGAGCAACATCCGCTTCGCGGACACCTTGTCCGCCAACGACACCCACAACCAGGCTGCGCGGCGGATGGCGGAGCTGCTCAAGGAAAGAACCGGCGGCAAGCTCACGATGTCCGTCCATCCAGCCGGGGAACTGGGCAGCGACGGCGCGATCCTCGAGGGCGTGAGGCTTGGTTCGATCGACATCGCGTTGACCGGAAACCCCTTCTTCACACAGTTCGCGCCCAGATTGAACGTGCTGGATCTGCCCTTCCTTTTCCGGGATGCCGCGCATGCGCACAAGGTGATGGACGGACCCGTCGGCGAAGCGCTGCTCAAGGACCTCGAGCGCAACCGGATGATGGGCCTTGCCTTCTGGGAGATCGGCTTTCGCCACATCACGAACTCGAAGCGGCCGGTGCGTACGCCGGATGACTTGAAGGGCATCAAGATCCGCACGACGCCCAACAAGGCACACATCGAAGCCTTCAAACTCTGGGGCGCCAATCCGCTGCCGATGGCGTTCACCGAGCTCTACCTGGCGCTTCAGACCGGCACCGTGGATGCGCAGGAGAATCCGATCAACAACATCTATGCAAACCGGATGTATGAGGTGCAGAAGCACCTTTCCCTGACCGGCCACGCGTATACCGCGTCGATCGTCGCAATGAACCTGTCCAGGTTCCAGGCGTTGCCGCCAGACCATCAGAAGGCGCTGCGCGAGGTGGCACGCGAAGCGGGGCTTCATCAGCGCGAACTCAACGCCAGTCAGGAGGGCGAGAACCTCGGCAAGATCAAGGCATCGGGCGTGGAAGTGGTCGACAAGATCGACGCGGCGCCGTTCAGGCAACTCGCCTATGAACCGGTGACAAAGACGTATACCGACCAGCACGGCCGAGAGATCGTCGACCAGATCCTGTCGACGAAATAGTGCGCCCGCGGATCGGCCGGATGCCCCGATTGCTGGCGTCGATCTGCAGGCTTCCGGACATCGTCGCGGCGGCGCTGCTGGCGCTCGTGACGCTGCTGGTGTCGGCACAGGTGCTGGTGCGCTACGCACTCGGCGGCTCGCTGGTGTGGAGCGAGGAGCTCACTCGCCTGCTGTTTGTCTGGATGGTTCTGATCGCCGCCACGACGGCGGCGCCGATGAGGGTCGATCTGTTCGTCGATATGCTTTCGCCGCGCCTGCGGGCGCTGACGCGGCTTCTGGCTGAAGCAGTGGTGTTCGGGCTCATCCTGGTGCTCATGTACGGCGCCTGGGGCATGATGGACCTGACCCAGTTCGATACCTACACCGCGCTGGGGATCTCGGTTCGCTGGCTGTACCTCGCGCTGTTCGTCAGCAGCGCGCTCTGGATTCTGCGCTCGCTGGCAACACTGGGCCGCAGCCTGCGGGATCTCGTCGCATGACGCTGCTGGTTCTCCTGGGCAGTCTGATAGCCCTGAGCATGCTCGGCGTGCCACTGGCGTTCGCGATCCTCGGCGCGTCGGTTGCCACGATCCTGCTGTTCCGGCCGGGCCTGCCGATCGAGCTGGTGGCTCAACACGTGGTGGGCGGCATCGACAACTTCCCGCTGATCGCGGTGGCGCTGTTCCTGTTCTCCGGCGAGCTGATGAATTCCGGCGGGATCACCAGGCGCATCGTGGACTTCGCGTCGACGCTCGTCGGCCACATCCGCGGCGGACTCGGCCATGTGACGGTGCTGGCGAGCATGATCATCTCCGGTATCTCCGGCTCGGCAGTCGCCGACGCCGCCGCCACCGGCTCGGTCATGGTGCCCGCGATGAAGCGCGCGGGCTTTCCCGGTGCCTTCGCGGCGGCCCTATGCGAAACCGCAGCGGTCATGGGCCCCATCATTCCGCCCTCGATCCCGATAGTGATCTACGCGATCCTGGTCGAAGTGTCGGTTGGGCGCATGTTCGTCGCGGGCGGCGTGCCCGGGTTGCTGATGGGCCTGCTGCTGCTGGGGGCGGTCTACGTCATCAGCCGCAGGCGGGGCTATCCGTTCGGCCGGTGGGGCGGCTTCGGCGCGGTCCTGACTGCGTGCGTTGCGGCGTTTGCCGCGTTGGCAACCCCGGTGATCATCCTGGGCGGCATCCTCGGTGGCGTCTTCACGGTGACCGAGGCGGGCGCCATCGCCTGCGTCTGGTGCATCGCGATCGCGGTTCTGGTCTACCGGCAACTGGGCTGGCGCGACCTCGCGGGTGCGCTGGTGACAGCGGCCCGGGGGACCGCAGTGGTGATGCTGATCGTCGGGGCTTCGGGGCTGATGGGGTGGCTGGTGGC
>JACCRJ010000634.1 GCA_013813615.1 Lautropia sp.
GTGTGCTGGAGGTCGACCAGACGCCGATCGGCAAGACGCCGCGTTCCTGCCCGGCCACCTATGTCGGCTTCTGGGACGCCATCCGCCGGCTGTTCGGGGACACCAGCGAAGCGCGGGTGCGGGGCTATACCGCCAGCCGCTTCTCGTTCAACACCGCCGGCGGGCGCTGCGAAGCCTGCGAGGGACAGGGCGTGCGCACCATCGAGATGAACTTCCTGCCGGACGTGAAGCTCGCGTGCGACGTCTGCAATGGCCGCCGCTTCGACCACGAAACGCTTCAGGTCCGGCTCAACGACAAGTCGATCGGCGACGTGCTGATGATGAGTGTCGACGAAGCGCTCGATTACTTCGCGCCGTTCCGTTCGATCGCGCACCCGCTGCAACTGCTGCAGGATGTCGGCCTGGGCTACCTGACCCTCGGCCAGCAGAGCCCGACCTTGTCCGGTGGCGAAGCGCAACGAATCAAGCTGGTGACGGAACTCGCGAAGGTGCGGGAGCTCACCGAGCTGGCCGATCCGATCAAACGCGCCAAGGCGGCGGCCATGGCCCGGGCGAGGCGGGTCAACGACGGCTCCGCCCCATCGCCGGGCGGCACTCTCTATGTGCTCGACGAGCCGACTGTCGGCCTGCACATGGCCGACGCGGAGAAGCTGATCCAGGTGATGCACCGCCTGGTCGACGCCGGCAACACGCTGGTGGTCATCGAGCACAACCTGGACATCTGGGCAGAAGCTGACTGGATCATCGACCTGGGACCGGAGGGCGGCGTCAACGGGGGCTGCGTCGTCGCCCAGGGCGCGCCGGAAACGCTGGCGCAACGGGCCAGGACGCACACAGAGGCGGTGCTGGCGGAGTTCCTGACCCGCCAGGCCGTGCGGCAGGCCGCGTAGCACCCGGCGCCGGCGCCTCCGATGGAAAGCGGATGACACCTGACCGGATTTTTTTTGCGGGCGGCGCGGTGCTGGCCCTGGTTGCGGTCGGCGCCGGCGCTTTCGCAGCGCACGGCCTGAAGGCGCGGTTGACCCCGGACCTGCTGGCGACATTCGAACTGGCTGCGCGCTACCAGATGTACCACGCGCTCGCGCTCATGCTCTGCGCCTTCGCCTGGACCCGCTGGCCCGGGCCTGCGGTCACGCTGGCGGCGGCGCTCTTCCTTGCGGGCATCGTGCTGTTCTGCGGCAGCCTCTATCTGCTGTCGCTGACCGGCATCCGCTGGCTCGGCGCGGTCACGCCCTTGGGCGGTGCTGCGTGGCTGGTGGCGTGGGCAGCTCTGGCGTGGTCTGCCATGAGCCGTGCTTGAGGTGACGCGCGGGCCGCTTCGATACCAGCGTCAGGATGTCGTAGCTCGCCACCAGCTCGCCATCCTGGTTCGTGACCTCGACGTCCCAGGCGACGACGCCCTGACCCTGGCGCTTGGCGTCGCTGCGTCCGCGGTCGGTCTTGCGCTTGCAGGTCAGGCGTGCGCGGATCGTATCGCCGATGCCGACCGGCTTGATGAAGCGCAGGTTGTCGAGCCCGTAGTTGGCCAGCACCGGGCCCGGCGCCGGCGAGACGAACAGGCCCGCCGCGGCCGACAGCACGAAGTAGCCGTGCGCGATGCGCCGGCCGAACTGGCTCTCCCGGGCGGCGATCTCGTCGAAGTGCATGTAGAAGTAGTCGCCCGACACGCCGCCGAAGGCGACGATGTCGGCTTCGGTTACCGTGCGGCGATGGGTCAGCAGGGAATCGCCCACCTGAAGGTCCTCGAACCAGCGCCGAAACGGATGCACGTCCGACTCCCGCAGCGCCGCGCCGCGGATGTGCTCGCCGGTGACCGCCGCCAGCATCGTCGGCGACCCCTGCAGCGCGGCTCGTTGCAGGTAGTGCTTGACCGCGCGGATCCCGCCCAGTTCCTCGCCGCCGCCGGCGCGGCCCGGGCCGCCGTGTTTGAGCGGCGGCAACGGGGAGCCGTGGCCGGTGGATTCAGCCGCCGCTTCCCGATCCAGTACCAGCAGCCGGCCGTGCAGCGCCGCGGCAACCGGGATCATTCGCGCCGCGGTTGCCGGGTGCCGCGTGACCAGCGTGCCGACCAGGCTGCCGCGCCCGCGCGCGGCCAGCTCCAGCGCCTCCTCGATGCCTTCGTAGGCCATCAGTGTGCTGACCGGCCCGAACGCCTCCACTTCGTGCGCCGCCTGGTGCTCCAGCGGCCGGCGGCTCAATAGCAGGGTTGGCGAGAAGAAGGCGCCGGCCGCCACGTCTTCGCCCACCGGCGCGAAGCCGTCGCGTTCGCCGAACACCAGCTCGGCGCCATCGGACAGCGCCGCCACCTGCCGGGCGACATCGTCGCGCTGCGCATGCGACGCCAGCGCCCCCATCCGCACCTCGGCCAGCGAGGGGTCGCCGACGACGGTCTTTGCCAGGCTCGCCCGGAGACGGTCGGCCACCGCGTCGAGCTGCTGCCGCGGCACGATCGCACGCCGGATCGCGGTGCATTTCTGGCCGGCCTTGACCGTCATCTCGCGCGCCACCTCCTTGACGAAGAGCTCGAACTCCTCGTCGTCCGGCGCCACGTCCGGCGCGAGGATCGCGCAGTTCAGGGAATCGGCTTCGGCGTTGAAGGCCACCGACTCCCGCACTAGGTTGGGATACACCCGCAGCCGTGCCGCCGTCTCCGCGGAGCCGGTGAAGGTGACGACGTCCTGCCCGGTCAGGCGATCGAGAAGGTCGCCGGTGTCGCCGATGACGAGCTGCAGGCTGCCAGGCGGCAGGATGCCCGACTCGTCGATCAGCCGCACGGCGGCTTCGGTGAGGTAGCTGGTCGACGTAGCCGGTTTCCCGATGCACGGCATGCCGGCGAGGAAGCTCGGCGCGAACTTTTCGAGCAGACCCCAGACCGGAAAGTTGAACGCATTGATGTGCACCGCCACGCCGCCACGCGGCACCAGGATGTGGGTGCCGGCGAAGCCGCCCTTCCTGCCGAGCGGCACCGCCGGCCCCTCGTGCAGCAGGTTGCCCGACGGGAGTTCGTTGCCGCCGATGCCTGCGTAGGCATAGAGCGTGCCGGTGCCGCCCTCGATGTCGATCCAGCCGTCGCTGCGGGTGGCGCCGGTGTGGGCGGAGACGCCGTAGAGCTTCTCCTTGTGTTCATTCAGGTACTTCGCCAGCGCCTTGAGCCGCTGCGCGCGCTGCTGGAAATCCAGCGCCAGCAGCCCCGGCAGGCCGACCCGGCGGGCGTACGCCACCGCTTCGCCGAAGTCGACCGACTCGGCATGCGTGCAGGCAACCGCGCTGCCGTTGATCGCGCTGCGCAGTTCCTGCGCCGGCAGCCGGCCGAGCCAGCGGCCGGCGATGAAGCTCTGAAGAACCGGGGTCATCGTGAAGCTCCTAACGCTCGTCGAACGACAACACCACCCGTTCGGTCAGCGGATGCGACTGGCAGGTCAGCACGAAGCGGTCCGCCACTTCCTGCCGGTCGAGCGCGAAATTGCGCTCCATTCTCACTTCTCCTTCCATCAGCCGCGCGCGGCAGGTGCCGCAGACGCCGGACGTGCAGGAGTACGGCACCTCGAGGCCGGCCGCGGAGGCAGCATCGAGAATACTTGGCTGGCCGCGGGTGAAGGCGAACTCGCGCCGCAGGCCGTCGCGGACGATGGCGATGGTCGCCTGGGGCGCGTCACCGGCCCGCGCCTCGTGCAGAACCGCATCCGCCTTGGCCGCGTCCTGAAGCGCGATGCCGAAGCGCTCGATGTGGATGCGATCCGGCGGCATGCCCGCCGCCAGCAGCGCCGCCTGCGCCTCGTCGTTCATCTGGAAGGGCCCGCAGACGTAGGCGTGGTCGATGCCGGCGGCAGGCACCAGCGTCGCCAGGAACTCGCCGATCTTGACCCTGTCCATCACGCCCCGATTGAGCGGCGAATCCGTATGCTCGTCGGAGAACACGTGATGCAGGACCAGCCGCGTCATGTAGCGGTTCTTCAGGTCCTCGATCTCTTCCTTGAACATCGTCGACCTGAGCGACCGGTTGCCGTAGATGAGGGTGAAGCGGCTGCGCGGTTCGCGCGCCAGGGCCGTCTTCATGATCGACAGGATCGGCGTGATGCCGCTGCCGCGGGCGATGCCAAGGTGATGACGCCGCGACCCGGGGTCCAGTGGCACGAAGAAGCGGCCCTGCGGCGCCATCACCTCCACCGTATCGCCGGGCTTGAGGTACTGGTTGATCCAGTTGGAGAAGACGCCGCCCCTGACCTTGCGCACCCCCACCTGAAGCAGCGCGTCGTCGACACCGGCGCAGATGGAATAGGAGCGGCGCAGGTCCTGCCCGCCGATGGTCTTGCGCAGGGTCAGGTACTGCCCCTGGGTGAAGCCGAAGACGTCGCGCAGCGCTGGCGGCACGTCGAACGACACGACCACCGCTTCCTGTGTATCCGGCTCGACGGCGTGGACCCGCAAGGGGTGGAAGATGACACTCATGGATCGACTCCACGCTCCTGGGCACAATTCCGGACCCGCACGCCGCCGCAGGGCGGCGCTCAGATCGGCTTGAAATGCTCGAACGGCTCCCGGCAGGCGCGGCAGCGGTACAAGGCCTTGCAGGCGGTGGAACCGAAGGCGGCGAGCTGCTCGGTCTCTGCGCTGGCGCAGCGGGGGCAGGCAACCGGCGCAGCGTTCCCCGCGCGGGCCATGAAGCGCACGGGGATGGCGCCATCGCCTGCCGGTCCCGGCGGGGCGATGCCGTATTCCCGCAAACTGCGCCGCCCCGCTTCGCTGATCCAGTCCGACGTCCACGCCGGTGCGCGCTGCAGCCGCACCCGCGCGGGACCCAGACCGGCCGCGGCGATCGCCGCCAGCACCTCCTGCTCGATCACCTCGGTAGCGGGGCAACCCGAGTAGGTCGGGGTCAGCACGATCTCCAGTTCTCCGTCCGCCTGCTCCAGACGCACCTCGCGAACGATGCCGAGGTCGCGCACCGATACCGCCGGAACTTCCGGGTCCAGCACCGTGGACAGGACCGACCAGGCGCCCTCGATGCGCTCCGCCGCCGACCCGTTCACCATGCACCGCCGGGGAAGGCACGTTGCAGCTGCTGCATCTGTGCGAGGATGGATCCCATGTGTTCGCTGTGCACGCCGCGCTTTCCGGTGCTGCGAAAAGCCGACGGCTGCGGGACGGCAAGCCCCGCTTCGTCGAGAATCGCCTGCATGTCCTGCAGCCACGGCGGGTGAAGCGCCGACCAGCTCGGGCCGAGGCGCGACGCAGCAGCCGTCGCGTCGACCGCATCGGCGTCGAAGAGCTCCGGCACATAAAGCCAGGCGGTCTGCAGCGCCGCCTCCGTCCGCCGGCGCGACTCCGCCGTGCCGTCGCCGAGGCGCACGACCCAGTCGCCGGCATGCTGCTGGTGATAACGCGCTTCCTTGACAGCCTTGCCGGCGATGCCGGCGAGTTCGCTGTCGCTGGAGTCCAGCAGACGCTCCCACAAGTGCTTGAGGAACGTTGCGACCACCGCATTCCTGACCACGGTGAACGCGAAGTCCCCGCGCGGCAGTTCCACCAGCGTCGGATTGAAGTAGTCGCGCTCGTCGCGCAGGAAGGCAAGCTGGTCCTCGTCATGGCCCCGCCCCCCAAGCTGACCCGCGCGGGTCAGCAGCGCGCGGGCCTGGCCGACCAGGTCCAGCGCCATGTTGGCCATCGCGATGTCCTCCTCCAGCACCGGCGCGTGCCCGCTCCATTCCCCCAGGCGCTGGCCGAGGATCAGGCAGGTATCGCCGATGCGCAGCAGGTACTGCACGGCGGGATCGCGGCCGACTTCGATGGAGCTCTGCATCGTCCTGCTCACATGTGGTCGACTGCCTTGGGCAGTGCATAGAAGGTCGGATGGCGGTAGACCTTGTCCTCCGCCGGATCGAAGTACATGGCCTTGTCGCCGGGATCGCTGGCGACGATCTGATCGGACCGCACCACCCAGACGCTGCTGCCTTCCTGGCGGCGGGTGTAGACGTCCCGCGCCATCTGGATCGCCATCTTGCCATCGGTGGCGTGAAGGCTGCCGCAATGCTTGTGGTCCAGTCCGGCCTTGCTGCGCACGAACACCTCCCACAGGGGCCACTCGTCCCGCGGGGCCGCCTGCTGGGCCTGCAGCGCCGCATCCTGCTGCAGAGTGCTCACGCCGCCCGCTCCTGCGCCGCGGCCGCCCGCCTGGCGGCATGCGCCAGCGCGGCCTCCCGGACC
>JACCRJ010000642.1 GCA_013813615.1 Lautropia sp.
ATCCGCAGGCTGGCACAGTCGACCTTCGGCTGGTAGTACAGCCGCAGCTCGCCGCGGCGGACCGCGTAACGCAGGTGGTTCTCCAGCGTCAGCCGTTCCGTCGCCTGGGTTTGCATCTCCGGGTTGAAGTATTCGATCGCATTGCCGCCCCGCTTCTTCGCCTGGATCACGGCGAGTTCGGCGCGCTGCATCAGCATCTCGGCGGTCTCGCCGTCGGCGGGGAAACCGGCGACGCCGATGCTGGCGCCGACATGGAACTCGCGCCGATTCAGATGGATCGGCGCGGAGATGGCGTCGACGATGTCGCGCACCGCCGCCCGATGGCGTTCGCTGTCGGACGCGCCGGGCAGCAGCGCCATGAACCGGTCGCCTTCCGGGCGCGCCAGCCAGGGCGTCAGTCCGCCGCTGTCGGCGCGGCGATTGCCGCCGGCATGCTTCGAGACGACGGCGATCAGTCGTTCGGCGATCACCTTCAGCATCGCGTCGCCGCCTGCGTGACCGATGCTGTCGTTGATTTGCTTGAACCGGTCGAGGTTGAGCAGGAGCAGGCAGCGCGAGGGCCGGTCCGGTGGATTCGTCGCGCCGGCGATCGAAGCGGCGGGCGCCCTCTCCCCCGGCGGCCATTTAGCGAAGACGGCGTGCACCCGACGCATGAACTCACCCCGGTTGGCCAGCCCGGTAAGCGCGTCGCGCTTGAGCAGGCGATCTTCGTAGGCCTTGAATCCCAGCGCATTTCGCAGCCGCAGGGCGAGCTCGCTGCCATCCAGGGGGGTGCCCAGGATTTCCGTCGCGCCGGCGTCCAGCGCCGCGCGCTTGCCGTCGCTGTCGTCGCCGGCAATCAGGATGATCACCGGCAGGTGCCGCCACTGCTCGCTTGACCGCAGCCGCATCAGCAGGTCCAACCCCCCGCGATCGGGCAGGCGCGCGGCCAGCAGAAGGACATCCGGCTCCTGGATGGCCAGCAGCGCTTCCGCCCCGGCGGGCTCACCGCCGACGACGATGTCGCCATAGCCGGCTGCCTCCAGACAGGCCTTTGCAGCCGCCGCCGAAGCTGCGTCCGCGTCCACCAGCATGACGGTGGCCAGCGTCAGCCGGCTCGCATCCTCGACCCGCTTCGCCGGGAGGGAAGACTCCATCGCCAGGGGCGCGTTGATGGGAAGGTCGATGATGCTGTGCCGGGATCGCCCGCGGGTATCAGCCGAGGAGCGCCACACCGATCAGGGGGCCGTGCAGCAGGTAGGCGAAGATCGCCCAGCCGGCTACCCCCGCCACCAGGGTCGCCACAGTCGCGCCGGCGCTGCCGGCGGGATAGTTCACCTGCGCCTTCCGATCCCGCGCCCGCGCGCTTCGGAAACCGAGCGCTGCCCAGATGAGGAAGCTGCCGAACAGCAGCAGGTCCGCCAGGGTGCCGTTGGAGAGCAGGTGCCCGAGCGCCCAGACCTTGACGCCAATAAACATAGGATGCCCGAGGGCTGACTTGATGTGATTGCGTGGCACGTAGGCCGCCGCGAGCAGGACGAAAGCCACCAGCACCAGCAACGCCGCCAGGTGACGAGACCACACCGGCGCGTTCCAGAGCACCGTCGGATCCTGCCGAGCCAGGGAGTAGCCCCAGATGATCAGCCCGAAGCCGATCAGGGCAGCCACCGAGTAGAGACCCTTCCAGCGGATCTCCCCGAGCCCGGCGATCCGTGTCGAGCGCCATTCCTGCGCGACGATGCGCGTGGAATGGACCCCGAGGAAGACGATGAGGCCGACGATCAGGACGAGCAAGAACCGGGCTCCTTGGAGGATCCGGCTCCCCGAAGGCAGGGAGCCGCTCAGAGCCGATCAGTATAGGCTCGCGCTCAGCTTTCGTCTGTAGGCCGAGACCAGCGCCGCATGCGGACAGATCTCGAAAATCGCGAGGATATTCCTGCGGGCGATGTCGTCGCCGAACTTGCGGTCGCGGCCGGCGATCACCAGCAACTCGTCCATTGCCTCGGCCCACCGGCTTCGCGCCATCAGCCATTTCGCGAGGGCAAGCCGCCGGTCGTTGTCCTGCGGCGCCTCGGCGACCGCTGACCGGAGCGGTTCCTCGCCGGCGGCAGAAACAGCTGCCTGGGTGGCGTCGAGCAGTCTGGCCGTCGCCGCGAGCCGCAGGTCCGACCGGGCGGCGGCAGTCAGCGGCTCGAAGGCGGTGCGGGCCTGCTCCAGCCTGCCCATCCGGATCAGCGCCATTGCATATTCCGCCCTCGCCTCGCGGTTGGCGGGATTGATCGCCAGCACTTCGCTCAGGGCCTCGGCGGCGACGGTGTAGCGCTTCTCCTGCATTGCTTCACGGGCTGCCCCCAGCTGCCGCTCGCCGGGCTTGTCCACATAGCGGGCGAGAAAGGCGCGGATCTGCGCTTCGGGCAGCGCCCCGGCGAAGTTGTCAACAGGCCTGCCGTCCTTGAACAGCACGACGTGCGGTATGCCGCGCACGCCGAGCGCCGCGGCGAGCTCCGGGTTGTGGTCCGAGTTGACCTTCACCAGTGCAATCTGGCCGGCGAGGTCGTGCTCGATCCGTTCCAGCACGGGGGTCAAGGCCCGGCACGGCGCGCACCACGGCGCCCAGAAATCGACCAGTACCGGGATCCGCTGCGACGCGGCGACCACTTCCACATTGAAATTCTGGCGGGTAATCTCGATCATGACTGACTCCTGAGCGCGCATGGCGGGGCGCGGATCGTCCGGACCCACTCCCCTCGCCTGTTAGCTTGGGCCGGCCTCCCTGTGTTTCAAGCGTGGATCGACCGGTCGCGGCGCCCGCGCGGCGCCGCCCCGGCTGCCTGCTGGTGCTACTGCCGCCGGCCTGCGTCGAGGGCGTCGATCGTACGGGTCCACTTCAGCGATTCGCTGCGTACCAGCAGTTCCATCACCCTCGCAGGCTGGCCGCCTCGTTCGGCGCCGCGGCCGTTCCAGGCATCGACCAGTTCCTTCTGGTCGAGCACCGCCGCAACCGCCTCCTGCATCGCCACCCTGATCGCAACCGGAGTCTCCCGCGGCGACCAGAGCGCCTGCCAGTCCTGAACCTGCATGCCAGGAGCGCCTGCCTCTCCCAGGTGGGGTACCGCCGGCAGGGCGAAGGAACGGGATCCGCTCGTCACCGCCAGGGCGCGGAGGCTGCCGTCGCGAATCCCCGGCTGCGCGGCCTCCAGCGGCACGATCATGAAGTCGACCTTGCCACCCCGCAGGTCTGCCAGTCCTGCCAGCAAGTCAGGGTGGGGGCGGTGCTCGATGGCCATCCCGCTGGTCAGCCCAAGGTACTCCGCCGCCAGATGCGACAGGCTGCCGTTGCCGGCGGACGCGTAGGATCTGCCCGGATTGACAGCGCCAGCCGGACGCTCCCCCAGGAGGGCGGCGAAGCTGCCGGGCTTCTCCGGCCGGTTGGCGACCACCAGGACGCTGCCCGAGAACGCCAGCAGGGTGACCGGCGCCAGATCCTCCTGCAGGTTGCAGCCGGGCCCGGGCTGGTGGGGCTGCCGGCGCTGGGGGAGCCACTGCAGCCGGTTCGGCCGCCCCAGCTGCTGCAGCTGCCGGGCCTGGAGCAGGCAGGCCAACAGCTGTTCGCCAGATCCCAGCAGGAAGGTGTGGCCGTCCGGCGACGCGTTCGCGACGATCTCCGCCGCCAGCGCACCATTCAGCCCGGGACGGTGGTCCAGCAGCACCGGCAGGCGGAGCTGCCGGCTGAGGGCCGCGGCCAACGATTCGGCCAGGGGAGCGGCCGAAGCACTTGCCAGGGGAATGACCAGAGGACCGGCCAGGGGATCGGCGATTTCATCTTGGGGCCACGGCACCACCAGGCGGATTGCCTGCCGTGGCCACTTATCGGGCGTGGCGGCTTGCGCGACTGGCGCGAGCAGCGGCAACCGGGGCAGGAGGCGAAGCGAGAGGATCGGATGAAGCAGGAGAAGCAGGACGAGCAGGCGGACCCAGTGGACCCAGTGGATCTGGTTTATCCGGTGAATCCGGTGAATCCGGTGGACCCGGTGGACCCGGTGGACCCGGTGGACCCGGTGGACCCGGTGGACCCGGAAAAGGCGGGTCGGCAGCA
>JACCRJ010000680.1 GCA_013813615.1 Lautropia sp.
GCGCAGCACCGGCCATGCGATCGAGAAGGCGGTGCGCGGCGTCGGCGTCAAATGGGTGCGGACGCTGCGCCGCACCTACGACGTGGCCGGCATGCGCGACGCGCTGAAGGACGCGCTGACGACGACCGAGAAAGGCCCGAAGGTGCTGATCGCGCAGTCGGAATGCCAGCTCAACCGGCAGCGACGCATCAAACCTCTGGTGAAGCAGGCGATCGCCGACGGCAAAAGAGTCGTGCGCGAGCGTTTCGGCGTCGATGCCGATACGTGTACCGGCGATCACTCGTGCATCCGCCTCTCGGGCTGCCCGTCGCTGTCGATCAAGCCGAACCCTGATCCGCTGCGCACCGACCCGGTGGCGACCGTGCTCGACACCTGCGTCGGCTGCGGCGTCTGCGGCGAGGTGTCGCATGCAGCCGTCCTGTGTCCGTCCTTCTACAAGGCGCAGATCGTCAGCAATCCGAGCGCCTGGGACCGGCTGCGTGAGCGAATCCGGACGCTCGCGATTGGCTGGCTGCAGCGCGTCGAAGCCCGCCGGCGCGCGCGCTTCGCATTCTGACCAGCCGGGCAGGTTGCAGGTCATGACACAGGTCATCAAGATCGCCATCCTGGCGATGGGCGGCGAAGGTGGCGGCGTTCTCGCCGACTGGATCGTGGACCTCGGCGAGGCCAACGGCTACGTCGCGCAGACCACCTCGGTGCCGGGGGTCGCCCAGCGCACCGGCGCAACCATCTACTACGTCGAGCTGTATCCGCTGGCACAGGCGCAGGCGGACGGCGCGATGCCGGTGCTGGCGCTGATGCCGCTGCCCGGAGACGTCGACGTGGTGCTGGCATCCGAGCTGATGGAGGCAGGCCGTGCGGTGCAGCGCGGCCTGGTGACCCGCGACCGTACGACGTTGATCGCGTCCACCCATCGGGTCTATTCGATTGCCGAGAAGAGCGTGCTGGGGGACGGCAGGGTCGACAGCGACCAGCTGCTTGCCCATGCACGCGGCGCCGCGAAGCGGTTCATCCGCTTCGACATGGCGCGGGCAGCTGAGGAATGCGGCAGTGTCGTCAGTGCGGTTCTGTTCGGCGCACTGGCCGGCGCCGGCGTGCTGCCGTTCAGCCGCGCCCAGTTCGAGGCGACCGTCGAGCGTGGCGGCGTCGGGGTGAAGCCGAGCCTGAGGGCGTTCGGCGCCGCGTTCTCCCGCGCGCAGGTGGACGACGGCGTGGAGGCGGCGGTGCCGCCACAGCCGCCTCCGCCGGCGCCGCAGCCGCGGCATCCGGTGGTCCGCTCGCTGGTCGACCGGGTGCAGAAGGAATTTCCGGCGGCTGCCCAGCCGCTCCTGCTGGAGGGCGTGCGTCGCCTGATCGACTACCAGGACCCCGTTTATGCGCGCCTCTACCTGGACCGGATGGCGCGGATCCGGGAGCTCGTCCCGGATGACGGCGACCGCCTCCTGAGCGAGACGGCCCGCCACCTGGCGCTCTGGATGTCCTACGAAGACACGGCCCGGGTCGCTGCACTCAAGACCCGGGGAGCTCGATTCGAGCGGGTCCGAGGCGAGGCGCGAGTGCAGGAAGGGCAGGTCCTGGCGATTAATGAATACCTGCACCCCCGGCTGCAGGAGATCTGCGAGATGCTTCCGGGCGCCACCGGCCGCTGGTTGATAAATTCGGGCTGGCCCCGCCGGCTGGTCGAGCGGTTGACAAGACGCGGGCGCATCATCCAGACGAGTTCTCTGCGTGGCTACCTGCTGTTGAGCACCGTGGCGTGGATGAGACGCTGGCGGCGCTCATCGCTGCGATTTGCGGACGAGAACCGGCGGATCGAGGACTGGCTGGCGCGCATCGCCGACGTGGCGGGGAGGAACCCGGACCTGGCGGTGGAAGTAGCGCAGTGCCAGCGGCTGGTGAAGGGCTACAGCGACACCCATGAACGGGGACTGCGAAATTACGAGACGCTGATGGCGGTGGTGCAGCGCGCCGGCACGGCGTTGGCGCCGGCCACCTTGCGGGAACTGCGGGAGGCGGCGCTGGCCGACGAGCACGGCAATCGGCTGCGGGTGCTGATGGCGCAATACGCGCTGGACTGACAGGAGCGAGTACGAATGACCAGTTATCGAGGCAACCCCGACGCGGTGCGCGCCCTGGTGCAACCGGACCGGGTACATCGGGATCTCTACATCAGTCCCGAAGTCTTCGAACTTGAGCAGGAGCATTTCTTCGCCAACACCTGGAACTATGTCGGCCACGAAAGCCAGATTCCGGCTCCCGGGGACTACCTGACCAGCGAGATCGCCGGCAGGCCGCTGATCGTGGTCCGTCACACCGACGGTACGGTGCGCGCCATGATGAACCGCTGCGCGCACAAGGGCTCGCGGCTGGTCAGCGCGCCGTGCGGCAACACCGGCAAGTTCTTTCGCTGCCCCTACCATGCCTGGGCCTTCAAGACGGACGGTTCCCTGCTGGCGATTCCCGTCAAGCGAGGCTACGAGGGCACCGCGCTGCACGAGTGCGAATCCGCCCGCGGCCTCACGACGCTGGAACATGTCCGCAGCTACCGCGGCTTCATCTTCGTCAAGGTCAACGACGTCGGCCCCGGATTCGAGGAGTGGTTCGGGGAGTCGCTGACCTCGATCGACAACATGGCCGACCGATCGCCGGAAGGCGAACTCGAGATCGCCGGCGGTTGTCTGCGCTACATTCACCAATGCAACTGGAAGATGTTCGTCGAGAACCTCAACGACACGCTCCATCCGATGGTGGTCCATGAATCCTCGGCAGGCACTGCCAAGGCCATGTGGGCCGGCAAGCCGGAAAGCGAACCGAAACCGATGGCGATCGAGCAGTTCGTGCCCTTCATGTCCGACTACAAGTTCTTCGAGGACATGGGCGTGCAGGTGTACGACAACGGTCACAGTTTTACCGGCGTCAACTTCAGCATCCACAGCAAGTACCGGGCAATTCCGGAATACGACGCCGCCATGCAGGCGGTTTACGGACCGGAGCGCACCGCGCAAATCCTGGGCATGGCGCGGCACAACACGGTCTACTACCCGAACCTCACCATCAAGGGCGCGATCCAGGCGATCCGCGTAGTCCGGCCACTCGCGGTGGACAGGACCCTGGTGGAAAGCTGGACGTTCCGCCTGAAGGGCGCGCCGCCGGAACTGCTGCAGCGCACGACGATGTACAACCGGCTCATCAACTCGCCTTTCTCGGTGGTCGGCCATGACGACCTGCATGCCTATCGCGGCATCCAGGCGGGCCTGCAGGCGAGCGGCAACGAGTGGATCAGCCTGCACCGCAACTTCGAAGCGGGTGAAGCCGCGCGCGGTCCGGCCGCCGTCATCGGTACCAGCGAACTGCCGATGCGCAACCAGTACCGCACCTGGGCCCGCTACATGACGGAGACGATGTGATGCCTGGGACCGCAGTTGGCGAAGCCGTCCAGCGCCAGGACCTGATCGACTTCGTGATCCAGGAGGCGCGCCTCCTGGATGCGAAGCGCTACGAGGAGTGGGACGCGCTTTTCATCGACGACGGCTACTACTGGGTGCCGCTGGTGCCGGACCAGGAGGACGGACTCAATCACACGTCGCACATGTACGAGGACAAGCTGCTGAGGCAGTTGCGCATCGAGCGCTTCCGGAGCCCTCGGGCTTTCTCGCAGCAGCCGCCGAGCCGCTGCCACCACCTCCTGCAGATGCCGGCGGTGGAGGCGTTCGACCCGGCCGGCAACCGGTTCCTGGTGCGCACCGAATTCCACTACACCGAATCTCAGGGCGATGAGCTGCAGTTCTACGTCGGCACGTTCTTTCATCACCTCACGCTCCAGGACGGGGCGCTGCGGATGACGCTCAAGCGGGTGAACCTGCTCAACTGCGATGCGGCCCTGCCGGCCGTGCAGCTGTTCATCTAGGCGCCCATGCGCGAGACGGTCCATGCCGCCTTTGCGGCCACCGCGGCTCGCACCCCGGGCGCGGCGTTCCTCTTCACCGAGTCGGTGACCGCACGTGCCTACGGAATTCCTGCCGGATCCGTTGCCTGGGCGGAGGCTGCCGCCCGGGTGTCAGACCTGCGAAGCGCGTACGAAGCCGCCGGCTACGGCCACGGCCATCGGGTGGGCCTGCTGCTGGACAACCGGCCGGACTTCCTCTTCCACTGGTTTGCGCTCAACGCGCTCGGCGTGAGCGTGGTTCCGATCCATTCGGAGATGCGCTCCGCGGAACTGGCCTATCTCATCGGCCACAGCGAGATCGGCCTGGCGATCTGCCTCGCGCCGAGGAGGGCGGATCTGCAGGCGGCTGCCGCGCAGGCCGGCATCGCTTTCGAGACCGCCGATGCGCAGCTGACCGGGGGCGTGCCGCCGGCGCGCGGGCCGGCGACGCATGGCGGCGGCGATCCGATCGGCCCCGGTACCGAATGCGCGCTGCTCTACACGTCCGGCACCACCGGCCGCCCGA
>JACCRJ010000019.1 GCA_013813615.1 Lautropia sp.
CCCGCTCCAGGAGTTCCCGGTACTGCGGCGCTTCGTCGCCGCTGAACCACCAAACGACCTGCGCGGCCCCGAAGGCGAGAAAGGCCATCGCCAGGTCCACGCCGGCCGAGGCCACGTGATGCAGGGATACCGGAATCACCCGGGCCGGCAGACCGCGCATCTGCGGCGCGCGGGCTACGCTGGAGCCCGCCCCGCGACCCAGTCCGGCGAGTATCGCGGCAGCATCGCCCTCGCCGTGCAGCAGGACGACCGGCCGCTTGCCGCCGGCGCCGCGGTAGGCGGCCAGCGCCGCCCTCACCCGCGTTCCGACCGATGCCGCATCCGGATATCCGTAGGCCATCGCGCCGGACGGGCAGGCGGTGGCACAGGCTCCGCAACCGACGCACAGGTGCGGCTCGACCTGCACGCCGTCGTCCTTGGAGCGGATCGCCAGCGCGGAGCAGACGTCGATGCACTTGGTGCAGCCGACAATTTCATTGCGCTTGTGAGCGCACAAGTTCTGGCGATAGTCAAAAAACTTTGGCTTCTCGAATTCCCCGACCATTTCCGCCGCCGCCAGCGCAGCGTCGATCTGGCGGGCCGCGTCGCTGCCGGGGTTCCAGTAGCCTTGCGGCAGCTGATGCTGGTCGAAGGCCGGCTCGTCGCGGAAGTCGATCACGAGGTCGAACGCCTCGCGCCGGCCGGCGTCGCGCCGCGAAAAATCGATCGCCGAGATCTCGCCGCACGCCGCCACGCAGCTCCTGTGACCTGTGCAGCGTGACAGGTCCACCTGCAGCGACTGGCCGATCGCCTGCTCCGGGCAGGCGCTAACGCAGGCGCCGCAGCGTACGCAGGCGTCGAGGTCGATCGGGTTGGCCTGGCGCCAGCTGACATCGAAGCTGCCCAGCCACCCGGTAATGCCGTCGATCTCGCCGCTGAAGACCGGGAACTCGCGGGTGGCGCCAAGCGCCGGCATCGCGCCCGTGCCCGCCCCTGGAGTCAGCAGCACCGACACCGCCAAGGGGGATGCCGACCGGCCCGCGAGGCGCTGCGCCCACAGCAGCGCGTCGCCTTGCCCGATCAGCAGCACCCGGCCGGCGGACTTGTAGGAAACCGCCGCCACCGGCTCCCGCACGTCGCGCACAGCCATCGCCACCAGGGCCGCCATCTTCGGTTGCGCCGCCCGGCCTTCAACGCCCCAGCCGGCCTGCTCGCGGATGTTGACGAACCTGATCGGTGCGACCGCGCTATGACCGGTCTCGCTGAACAAGGCACGTTCCTGGGTGCAGGTCACGACGATGTCATCGACGCCTTCGAGCCACTTGCTTGTCTCCACCAGCTGGCGCCGGCAGAGCTGGCTACCCGCCATGACGAGGTCCGCCTTGACGCCGGCGCCGCCCAGGGCCCGCTTCAAGGCGGACGGGTCGACGTCGACGGTGTCGTTGCAACTGCAGGTCAGAACGCGGGTGCTCATCAGGCAGGCTGCTGCAGGGCCGGGGAGCCAGCCGCGGATGTGGCGTCGGCGGATGCTTCGGCGCCGGAATTGCGATGGGCCGTTTCGGCGGTGGTTGCGGCCGGCGTTTCGACGGTCACCGACCCGGGTTCAGGTTCGCCGCGTTGGTCGTCGAGGCCGGCATCCAGAGCCTCCGCCTGGTCCATGCGGGACGCTTCCGTGACAGGACCTTCTCGGGGAGGACCTTCTCCGGCAGGTGCTTCTCCGGCAGGTGCTTCTCCGGCAGGTGGCGGCGGCACTGCTGCGGCCAGTTCCGCCCCCGCCCCGGCTCGATCCGTGGGCGACGCATCCTCCGGCTCTCCTTCCATCAGCCCGACCATTCGCGACTGGTTGAGGCGCTTGAGCATGGCCAGCGGCATCGGATCGGGCTTCGTGTAGTCGTCGATGTAGATATCGAGACCGTCCATCTGGTTGAAGTGCGGGTCGGTGAAGAGTTTCTTCAACGCGGACACCCGCAGGCCCGGGTCTACGTCGGCGCGCATGAACATCGAGAAGTCTGAATCCTTTCCGAGGCTGTCGATGCTCGGCAACTCGACCCGCTCGCGCGCCTGAAGAACGTCCGGACCACTCCTAACGCCGTTCGTTACGCCGTTGGTGGCGGCCCAGTCGAGAGCGGCCGCGTCAGGACCGGCGGGCGCAACGGCCGCAGGCTGCACAGGCAGACCTGCCACCGCCGGGGGACTCGAAACGGGCTGGGCCGGCAGCTTGCCGGCGCCATCTGCGTCCCGCTTGAGCCGGGACCACCTTCCCAGAAAACGTTCGCCTGCCATTGCTGTCAGGGCCTCGTGCCTTCGGGCGGGACCGCCAGTTGGCTGGCCTCTTCCTGCGCGGCTCTCGAAACGTCGGCGAACTGCTGGCGGCTCAGGAAGGACGGGCGGAACTTGCCGCCCTTCTTCCGGCCTTGGACCTGGAAGTGGTGCTGGGCGAACTCCGCGATCCACGCAAGCAGCGGCTCTGGCAGCGCCGTACGGATCACCACCATGCCGCCGTCCATCCAGCGGGCGGCCTCGTTGTAGCTGGCGGTGATCGCCTCGGCCTCCGGAATGCCCGCGGGCGCATGGGCGGCGGTGGCGGATGCGACGTCGGGAAGGCGGATCAACGCGAACAGCGAAGGCTGGGGCGAGGTCAGGTTGAGGTAATAGCCCTCCGCCTCGTCGCGGTCAAGCGTGAGTTCCATCGGATCGGTGGCGAAGCGCTGCCGTCCGGCTGACGCGCCTGCAGGCCCCGCCGGATCGCCGAAGTCGACGCCGGCATCACCGGGCGACACGTCTTCCGGCAGCAGCCCGACGAGGTCCCAGCCGGGAACGTCGGTACCGTACGCCGGGAGCGGGCCGATGGCTGCGGAGACATCTGGCTGGAGGGACGTTTCGGAGTCAGCGAAGCGTGAGGAGTCAGAAGACCCAGCGAACTCGGCGGACCTGACGGGCACCGCTTCGTAAACGAGA
>JACCRJ010000026.1 GCA_013813615.1 Lautropia sp.
CCTCGGGCCGGCGGCGCTGAACCGCGCCTGGACGCTGGTCAACGACGTGCGCGACGTGGCCCAGGGCGACCGGCTGTCCGCCGTGGCCGGCGATGCCGGCTGCCACGCCTGCCACACCCACGGCTCTTGCACCGAACGCTGCCCGAAGCAGATCGAGCCGACGGCCGGCATCGCGGGGCTGAAACGGCGAGCCGGCCGGGCTGCGATGCGCGGCAGCCGCGGATGACCGGCAGCGGGAACAGCAGCAGCAGCGCGAGCAGCAGCAGCGGCGTGAGCAGCAGCAGCAGCAGCGTGAGCAGGCAGTGGCAATGAACAGCAGCATGACCCAGGCGAGGCTCTGGTACTGGCAGCGCATGAGCGCGATGCTGCTGGCGCTCTGCGTCGCGGTGCACCTGGTCACGCTGGTTTACGCAGTACGCGGCGGGCTTACCGCCGCGGAGATCCTGGCGCGCACACAGGGGAACCTTCCGTTCGCCGTGTTCTACCTGGTGTTCGTCGCCGCTGTCGCGGTGCATGCACCGATCGGACTTGCGCGCATTGCCGAGGAATGGCTCGGCTGGCGCGGCAGCGCGAGCATGGCATTGGCCGGCACTTTCGCCGCGATCCTGCTCGCACTCGGGCTGCGCGCTGTCTGGGCGGTGTTCGCGGGATGAGCACCGCCCTCACCATGCGCCGCAATGACCGGCGCGCCCGCGCTCATCCGGGCTTCCTGCTCGCCATGGCGCACCGGCTGTCGGGCCTCGCCTTGGCGTTGTTCCTGCCGCTGCATTTCCTGACGCTGGGTACGGCGCTGAAGGGCGCCGCCAGCTTGGACGCCACGCTGCGGATGATCGACATGCCGCTGTTCAAAGTCGGTGAATGGGCCCTGGTAGTGCTGCTGGCCGTACACTCGGCCTGTGGAATCCGGCTGCTGGTGATCGAGTTTCGCCCCTGGAGCGGGCCGCGAAAGAACTGGTGGACAGGCGTCGTCGGCGTCGCCATCGCCGCTGGACTGGCCTTCGCCCTCGCCCTCGTCGGGCCGGGATGAACCGGGTGCAACAGACCAAAATCAATCGGAGACAGGCATGAGAAGAATTTCCCCACAGCCGCTGCGCCGCAGCCGGCGCCTCGCATTGCAGATCGCCACGGCAGCCGCGCTGCTGCCGCTGGCCACTACCGCGCTGGCCCAGGCTCCCTGGCCGGATCGGCCGGTGAGGATCATCGTGCCCTTCTCCGCCGGCGGCACCACGGACGTGGTCGCGCGGGCGCTCGCCAAGGACCTCGGCGATGCCTGGGGGCAGTCGGTCGTGGTGGAGAACCGCGCCGGCGCCGGCGGCAACATCGGAGCAGACGCAGTCGCCAAGTCAACGCCCGACGGCTACACGCTGCTGATGACGTCGGGAAGCATCTTCACCGTCAACCCGCACCTGTACGCGAAGCTGCCCTTCGATCCGCTGAAGGACTTCATCCCGGTCATCAATGTCGCGAGCGGGCCGCAACTGCTGGTGGTGCATCCGTCGGTCGCGGCGAAGAACGTGAAGGAGCTGATCGCGCTGGCCCGCAAACCGGACAGCAAGCTTAACTTCGGCTCGGCCGGCATCGGCAGCCAGGTGCACATGGCGGCAGAAAGCTTCGTCGACGCAGCGAAGATCGAGGCGACGCACATCCCATACAAGGGCGAGAACCCGGCCTTCACCGACCTCGCCGGCGGCTCGATCCAGTTCATGGTCGGCAACATCGCGGCTGCCGCGCCCTTCGTCAGCAACGGCCGGGTCCGGGCGCTGGGGGTGACCAGCAAGACACGGTCGCAGCTGCTGCCGGACGTACCCACCATCGCCGAGAGCGGCCTGCCCGGCTTCGAGAACACCGGCTGGTTCGGCTTCATGGTGCCGGCCGGCACGCCCAAGGCGATCGTCGACAAGATCCACCGCGACACGGTCAAGGCGCTCAGCAACACCGAGATGAAGGCGCGGCTCTTTGTGAACGGCATGGTGCCGGTCGGCAACACGCCGGCAGAGTTCACGGCTGCCATCGCCGAGGAATCCAGGCTCTGGGCGCGGGTGGTGAAGAACCGCGGCCTGAAGGCGAATTGAGAAGCCCCCCCGAAGCGCCTTCGGCGCTTCCCCCCAGGGGGCGCCTGCAGCGGCCGGGCGGAGCCCGATCCGCGGCGGCTGCTGGGTGTGAGGCGGTGTGTCATGCGGCGAACAGCGGTAGCCGCGGTAAGGAGAAACAGGGTGAAGATCGATCTGTCTGTCGTCGAGGAAGCAGCCAAGGAGCTCTACATCCGGGCACTGAAGATACTTCCGCCCGACATCAAGCGCGGCTTCGACCAGCTCGCCTCGCGTGAAAGCGACGCCACCGCCCGGAGCGTCCTCGGGACGATGATCACCAACATCAGCGTGGCCGAGCGCACGGACAACCTGCTGTGCCAGGACACCGGTGTGCCGATCTACAACGTCGTGATCGGTCGCGGCGTGCAGGTGGACGGCTTCGCGCTCAAGCAGGCGATCCGCAGGGGTTGCGAGCGTGCCACCCGCGAATACCCGCTGCGCTCATCGGTCGTTCATCCGCTCACCCGCAGAAACGAGCACACGTCCTGCGGCATCGAGGTGCCTGTCATCCACCTCGATTTCAGCGAACGGCCGGACCTGCTGGAGATCGAAATGGTGCCCAAGGGCAGCGGATCGGAAAACAATTCCTTCCTGAAGATGGCGATAC
>JACCRJ010000041.1 GCA_013813615.1 Lautropia sp.
CGCAACCGCAAGCGCGTTTTCAGGGCGCTCTGGATCACCCGGATCAACGCCGCCGCGCGCGAACACGGCCTGACCTACAGCGTCTTCATGAACGGGCTGCTGAAGGCGGAGATCGAACTGGACCGCAAGGTGCTGGCGGAACTGGCGGTGAACGACAAGGCGGCATTCAGCGCCATCGTCGAGCAGGTCAAGTCGACCCTGGGATCGGCTCCCGCCGCAGCGGCCTGAATCGGGCCTGAACGGGGCCTGAACCGGGCCTGAGCTTGAGCTGAATCAGCCTTGAGCCTGGTCCGAGCGGCCCCCAAGCGGCCAGCCCCCGGGGCTTGCCCAATCCTGGAAACGATCGCTGATCGTCTCCGGTCATGCCAGGCCCCGTTTCATTGACGAGGTACCGAGATGGATGCCGATCTGGAATCGATCGTCGCACGGGCGCGGCAGCAGATCGCGTCGGTAGCGGAGGAGGCGCAACTGGCGGATGCCAAGGCTGCCTTCCTCGGCAAGGCGGGCGCGCTGACCGGGCTGATGAAATCGTTAGGCTCGCTCGTCGGCGAGGCGAAGGCGCGGCGTGGGCAGGCGCTGAATCACGCCAAGCAACAGGTGGAGGCGCTGCTCAACCAGCGCGGCGCCGATCTCCGCCAGGCCCAGTTGGAGCAGAAGCTCGCTGCCGAACGCATCGACGTCACGCTGCCGGGACGGGGTATCGGCACCGGCGGACTGCACCCGATCACCCTCACCATCGCCAGGATCGAGGAGATCTTCCGCTCAATCGGCTTCGACGTGGCCGACGGCCCGGAGATCGAACAGGATTTCTACAACTTCACCGCACTGAACATGCCGTCGGATCATCCGGCGCGGTCGATGCACGACACCTTCTACGTCGCCGCCCCGGTGGTTGAAGGGCAGCGGGCGGAGCCGCTGGTGTTGCGCACGCATACGAGCCCGATGCAGATCCGCTACGCGCGCCGCAACCCGCCGCCGATCAAGGTGATTGCACCCGGCAAGACCTATCGGGTGGATTCGGACGCCACCCACTCGCCGATGTTCCACCAGTTCGAAGGCATGTGGATCGACGAGGACGTGAGCTTCGCCGACCTCAAGAGCGTGTACGCGGATTTCCTGCACCAGTTCTTCGAGCGCGACGACATCGAGGTGCGGTTTCGCTCGTCCTATTTCCCGTTCACCGAGCCGTCGGCGGAGATCGACATGCGCTTCAGCGAAGGCCCGCTGAGGGGGCGCTGGCTGGAGGTGTCCGGCTCCGGACAGGTGCATCCCAACGTCGTGCGCAACATCGGTCTCGATCCGGAGCGCTACATCGGGTTCGCCTTCGGCTCCGGCGTCGAGCGCCTGGCCATGCTGCGCTATGGCGTCGACGACCTCCGGCTCTTTTTCGAGAACGACCTGCGCTTCCTGCGCCAGTTCGCCTGAGGCCCGCGCCATGAGAATCCCCGAGAGCTGGCTGCGCGCCTACTGCAACCCCGACGTCGGCGCCGACGAACTGGAACATCGGCTCACCATGTCCGGCCTGGAGGTGGAGGAGCGAACCTCGGTGGCGCCGCCATTCAGCGGCGTCGTGGTTGCCCGCGTGCAGTCCACCCGCAGGCATCCGGACGCGGACCGGCTGACGGTCTGCGAAGTCGACGCGGGGGACGCCGGCGGGGCAGGGCAGTCCCTGCAGATCGTCTGCGGAGCCCCGAACGTGCGTCCTGGCCTGGTGACCGCGCTGGCGCTCCCGGGCGCGAGCCTGCCCGGCGGGATCGCCATCAAGGTCAGCAAGATGCGCGGCGTCGAGAGCCAGGGCATGCTGTGCTCCTCGAAGGAACTCGCGCTCGCGGACGACCACAGCGGCTTGGTGGAACTGGCGCCGGAGCTGGTTCCCGGCACCGACCTGCGGCAGGCGCTGCAGCTGGATGAAAACGTCTTCCTGATGAAGCTTACGCCCAATCTTGCGCACTGCATGTCGGTGACGGGGGTGGCGCAGGAAGTCTCTGCCATCACCGGTGCGCCGTACGAAGCGCCCTCTTGGCGCCCGGTGGTGCCGACGCTGGATGAGCGCCTGCCGGTCAGGATCAGCGCACCGGAGTTGTGCGGCCGCTTCTCGGGGCGCATCGTTCGCGGCGTCGATGCGCATGCGCAGACCCCGGCGTGGGTCCGGGAGCGCCTCGAGCGGGCTGGGCAGCGGCCGATCTCGGCGCTGGTCGACATCTCCAATTACGTGATGCTGGAGCTCGGCCGCCCCACCCACGTCTTCGACCTCGACAGGATCGAGGGCGGCCTCGAGGTGCGCTGGGGCAGGGCCGGCGAACAACTGCAACTCCTGAACGGCCAGACGGTCGAGCTCGGTGAACAGGACGGACTGCGGGTGGGCGTGATCGCCGATGCGTCGCGGGTCGAGAGTCTCGCCGGCATCATGGGCGGCGAGGCGACGGCGGTCACGCAGGAGACGCGCAACATTTACCTCGAAGCCGCCTTCTGGTGGCCGACGTCGATTGCAGGACGTTCGCGGCGCTACAACTTCGCCACCGATGCCGGCCAGCGCTTCGAGCGCGGCGTGGATCCGTCAACCACGGTCGATCACCTCGAGTACCTGACCTCGCTGGTGCTGTCCGTCTGCGGCGGACACGCCGGCCCCGTCGACGACACGATCACCGGGTTGCCGGAGCGCAAGCCGGTGACCTTGCGCGTGGCCCGTGCACGCAAGGTGAGCGGCCTCGATCTGACGCTGGCGGATTGCACCGACGCCTTCGAGCGGCTGGGTCTCTCCTACGCAATTACCCAGGCGGATGTCATCGAAGTGACGCCTCCGCCCCGGCGCTTCGATCTCTCGATCGAGGAAGACCTGATCGAAGAGGTCGTACGGCTCTACGGCTTCGAGCGCATCGGCATCGGTGCGCCCCGCGCGGCGGCGAAGATGCGGCCGGCGCCGGAGGGCCGCCTGTCGACGCTGACGATCAAGCGCCGCTGGGCCGCGCGCGACTACCAGGAGGTCGTCAACTACAGCTTCGTCTCGAGCCGGGAAGAGCAGCAGCTCGGGCAGCACCTGGTCAGCGGGGAGGCACTCGCGCTGCTCAATCCGATCGCCGAGAACCTCGACGTCATGCGCACGACCCTCTGGAGCGGCCTGCTCTCGACGCTGGTCTACAACGTGAACCGCAAGGCCGACCGCATCAGACTGTTCGAGTTGGGCCGAGCCTATCTGCGGGCGCCCGGCCAGCCCGACGGGCCGCTTGCGGTGGCAGGGGTCGCGCAGCCGCTGCGGGTGGCTGCGCTGGCCTATGGGCCGACGTTGGAAGAGCAGTGGGGCGCGCCGACGAGGCAGGCGGATTTCTTCGACCTGAAGGGCGACCTGCTGGCGGCCCATCATGAGGCGGACCTGCAGCTACAGCCCACTCGCCATCCGGCGCTGCATCCGGGGCAGTCGGCCAGGATCCTCGACCCCGGCGGCGCGGCCCGGGGCTGGATCGGCATGCTGCACCCGCGGCTGCAGGAGGAGCTGAACCTTCCCAGGGCGGTGCTGCTTTGCGAACTCGATCTGGACGACCTGCTGCAGCGGCCGGTCCCGGCGCCCCGGAGTTCCAGCAAGTATCCGCCGGCCATCCGCGACTTGGCAGTGATCGTTGAAGATCAAGTACTTGCAGGGGAACTCCTCAGGCAGATTCTAAGGTACGCTAAACTTGAGACAACAACGGCTTGTATCAGGAACGTCAAGCTGTTCGACGAATACCGCGGTAAGGGATTGGAAACTAAGGAGAAAAGCCTTGCCTTCCGATTCTGGATGCAAGATACTGACCGAACCCTCAGCGATTCTGAGGTGGATGCGGCCGTGGCCAGCGTGCTCCAGTATCTGGTGAGCAGCCATGGCGCCCGGCTCCGTGCCTGACCGGAGCCGACGCAGCAGTATGGAACCATAAGCCTGCAAATTCCGGATGGACCAGAGCGCAGTCAAGCCAGTAGTGATGAGTTCATCCGCCATCGTCGAACCGAACGAGCGCTCAGGCATGAGCGACGGCACGGCCGGGGGTGATGCAGCGGCATCGCAACCCTCACCGCCGGCCGCGACGGTCCGCCAGCGCACGACATTGACCAAAGCTGAACTGGCAGAGATGCTGTTCAACGAAGTCGGTCTGAACAAGCGTGAGGCCAAGGACATGGTGGAGACGTTCTTCGACGAGATCAGCGCGGCGCTGGTTCGTGGAGAGAGCGTCAAGCTGTCCGGCTTCGGCAATTTTCTGCTGCGGGACAAGCCGCAGCGCCCCGGCCGCAACCCGAAGACGGGTGAAGAGATACCCATCTCTGCCAGACGCGTGGTCACCTTCCACGCGTCGCAGAAACTGAAGGCCCAGATCGACGCGCCCCGGCGCGCGGCGCGTAACGCGCAGACACTGCCGGCACCGCTGCTGTCCACCAAGCTCGGGTCATGAGCGGACCCAGCAACAAGGCGGATATTCGTGTCGTACTGCCGCCGATTCCCGCGAAGCGTTACTTCACCATCGGCGAAGTAAGCGACCTGTGCGGCGTCAAGCCGCATGTGCTTCGGTATTGGGAGCAGGAATTCACCCAGCTGCGCCCGATGAAGCGCCGCGGCAATCGCCGCTACTACCAGCACCATGAAGTGCTGCTGATCCGCCGCATCCGGGAGCTGCTCTACGAGCACGGCTTCACCATCAGCGGCGCCCGCAACCGGCTTGCGGAAAGCGTGCAGACCGGCCGCCGCAAGGAGGCTGAGCTGAGCCAGCCGATCGATGAAACCATCGACGTCCGCCAGTCCGATCTCGCCGGGATCCGTGCAGACCTTCTGGCGGCCCTGGACATGCTGCGGGACGCGGCGAAGTAGCGTTGCACCGGCAGTGCTGCCTGCCCCGCTGCTATACTTTCATCCAGTCGGGGCGTAGCGCAGCCTGGTAGCGTACTTGCATGGGGTGCAAGGGGTCGAGTGTTCGAATCACTCCGTCCCGACCAATAAAAACTGAATGAAATCAATGGCTTACGCCGAAGGTTGGAAAGCCCTTTTTCTTTCCGGGGGTGCCGCCGGGGCTGCCCTAGGA
>JACCRJ010000044.1 GCA_013813615.1 Lautropia sp.
TTGCGACAAGACCCGGAGCATGAAGGTGCAGCTGCGCCCCTGACACTTCGATTCGCCTGCGGGCCCCGTTGGCCCGCGGACCCCGTCCGCCTTCGGACCCCGTCCGCCTGCAGACCTGCGCAATGGGCGAACTGCGCCTGCAGACTCCTAGCTAGCCGCTCCAGGCCTCTAGAAAGGCCAGCACTTGCGCGCGCGATGGCATCGGCGCCACTGCCCCGAAGCCCAGCGTCGACAGCGCCGCCGCAGCGTTGGCATACCGAGCCGCGGCGAACGGATCCCGACCTTCGAGAAGTTCGGCCAGAAAGGCCCCGTCGAAGGTGTCGCCTGCCGCCGTCGCGTCGACTGCGGCAACTTCGCGGACGCTGATCCGCTCGCGCCGCTGCGCCGTGGCCACCAGCGTCCCGGCCCGTCCCAGCGTCAGCGCCACCGTGCCGGCGCCGAGGTTCAGGTAGAAGTCCGCGATCGCATCCGGCTCGTCGAGCCCGGTGAGGTGAACTGCGTCCTCCAGGCCGGGCATGGCGATGTCGCAATCGCGCATGGCCGCATGGGTGATGGCGCGGGCGCGCTCCAGCGGCCACAGCTTGAGCCGCAGGTTGGTGTCGTAGGATACGGTGACGCCGCTGGCGCGTGCCAGCGCAATGGCCTGGAACACGGTGTCGCAGGCGGAGTCGCTGATCGCCTGGCTGATACCGGAGACATGCAGCATCTCCGCGCCCGCGATATACGCCTGTGGCAGCGACTGGGGCGTCATCCGGCTTGCGGCCGATCCGGCGCGCAGGTAAGTGAAGCGGTGCTCGCCGTCGGCATGATCGACGAAGTAGACGGCGGTGTGGGCCTGCGGATCGCGGCGCACCTCGCTGGCATCCACGCCCTCGGTGGCCCAGAGCGTCATGAAGCTGTCGCCGAAGGCGTCGTTGCCGAGGCAGGTGAGATAGCCGACCGATGCGCCCTGGCGGGCCGCAGCAATCGCGCAGTTGGACGTGTCGCCGCCGTGGCCGGCGAGGTAGCGGCCGTCTTCCTGGCGGTTGAATTCCAGCATCGGCTCGCCGAGGCACACGATTCGAGGCTGCATCCAGCCGGCTCCAGTCAAGGTCGCTTTGGGTGAAATGCATGATAGCCATTGATCCAGGACTTCACGCGACCGGAGAGAGGCGGTTGGCTTTTGCAGCGCAACATGGCATACTCGCAAGTTGTCCCGGCTGCCGCCGGAGGTGTTTTTTACCGGCGGCGTCATCGATATCTGGCCCTCCGCCTGGTTCCTCGTCGCCTCGACTCCTGATCGTCGAATCAGGGTCGGCGCTTCACCGATCCGGGCCTCCGTTGGTTGGCGTCGATGTTTTGCAATCCGCCAATCAACCAGTGACTCTCGTCTTCGGACTTCCGGCCTGGTTACCCGCGCATTGTCGTGTGCCGCACCGTCGCCTTGCAGCAAGCCGGGACGCGACGGGCGGTGCACCTTGTGCCGTACGGAGTTCCCGAATGTTCGATGTTTCTTCCTCGCTTTCTTTCTCCTCCGCTGACCCCGTCGCCGCGGCAGATCCCGTGTCAAGTCCGGCGCCGCCCGTGGCGGCACTTGCAACCGCGCCGGTGCTCGAGGGAATCAGCTTCTCGGAGCTGGGACTCGCCGCACCGCTGCTCGATGCACTGAAACGCCTCGAAATCAGCCATCCCACGCCGGTGCAGGCGCAGGCGATCCCGCTGCTGCTGGCGGGGCGCGACCTGATCGCTTCCGCGCCGACGGGGACCGGCAAGACGGCGGCCTTCCTGCTGCCGTCGCTGCAACGCCTGGCCGTCGCGGCCGCTGCCAGTGCGAAGGCTGCCACGGTCGCAGCCGCTTTACCGGCCAATGCCGCAGCTGTGAGCGCAACCGGCAGCGCATCCAGCCTGGTCGCGACCACCGTCAAGGGGAGCAGGCGCGGCTTCGGCGCGCGAGTCCTGGTGCTCACGCCGACGCGGGAACTCGCGCAGCAGGTCGCCAAGCACTCGCAGGCGCTGTCACGCTCGATGCAGCGCGTGACCACCGTCTGTGTCACCGGCGGAGAGTCGTACTTCCTGCAGAACAAGCTGCTGTCGGCACCGCACGAGATCCTGGTGGCGACGCCGGGCCGCCTGATGGACCAGATGGACCAGGGCCGCGTGGACCTTTCGCGCGTCGAGGTGCTGGTGCTGGACGAAGCGGACCGGATGCTGGACATGGGTTTTGCCGACGACGTGATCGCCATCGCCAAGGCACTGCCGCCACAGCGTCAGACCGTCTGCTTCACCGCGACGCTTTCGCGCGCGGTGCGCGCTCTTGCCGG
>JACCRJ010000046.1 GCA_013813615.1 Lautropia sp.
ATCGATGATGACGCAATTGTTCGCCCTGCGACTGGCGCAGGCTGGCATCTGCACGTACGAAATCCGGCCCGGTATCATCAGGACCGACATGACCCGGCCGGCGGCGGGTAAGTACGACGCGCTCATTGCCGGCGGGGTGGTGCCGATTGCGCGCTGGGGCGAGGCGGAGGATGTCGGCGCAACCGCCGCGACGCTGGCGTCGGGCCGGATGCCTTTCTGCACCGGGCAGGCCTTCCACGTCGACGGGGGCTTGCACATCCAGAAGTTGTGACTCAGGCCGGTTGGCTCAGTGCCGGGATCTGCGTGGCGCCCGAGCGCCGGGCCCCGCCGTCCGCGCGCGTCTGCGCGACGGCAGTTGCGGTCGGGCGATCGGTGTGCTCGGGGAGTTCGGCGGGCTGCACGCTCCGAGTGGCGGCATCACCAAGACACACCTGTGCATCGGAGATGCCGATGCTGCGCAGCGCGCGCAGGGCGACGAATGCATCGACCGCGCGCTGTTCCGCATAGATGATGACCGGCCGTCCGGGCACGATGCCGCCCTGACGCAGCTGGTCTTCGATGACGCAGGCGGGAATCAGGTTGCCGCCGAAGTTGTCCGCCAGCAGCCAGTCCACGCCGCCCAAGGACAGCGCGCCCTCCTCATGGCCCCTCTGGAACTCCTCGGCAGAGCGCACGTCCCAGACCAGCGCTCCCTGCGCTGCCGCCTGCTTCATCTCGTTGCGACCCACAATCAGCACCGGCTCGCTCAAGGCGCCCTGCCAGTAGGAGACGGCGGTGTGGACAATATCGAAACTGAATCCGGACATCTTGATTCTTCCTCGTTGTGGCGTTGCCGGCCGTCCCGTGCGGAAAACGGCCTGACACCTTCAGGCTAGGTGGGGGCGATTGCGTTCGGATTTGCCCCGGTTGCGACCCCGGCGAAGTTGTAACAAAAGGTATGCCGGACTGTTGACGGCTGTCCCTAAGCTTTTGAAAGTGCAGCACTTCCACCGCTTCGGCAAGAGGTCAGGAGTTTCCCTGATATCCGATCAGGAACGAGCCTTGCTGACGCCAAAGCAACACGGAGGGGGAAGAGCGTGGGGAAAATCAGTGTGGACGGTTACGTCATCGAAGCGGAAGGCGTGCAGCGGGCAGACGGCTGGATGCCGTCGACCACCATCCACGACGACCGTGCCGATGTCGACCGCGACGACGTCACCGACGACTATCGGGTGATCGCGCCGGAGAACATCCGTTTCCCGACCCGCCAGGAGGCGATCGATCACGCCGAGGCGCTCGGCCGCATGTGGGTCGCGCAGAAGAGTTGAAGGCTGGGGGCAGAGAGTTACTTCATTCCGCAGTCCGGTGCCAGGATCACGTCCTCGGGCGCTACATGCACCGACAGGCTCCTAGCCGGTCCTGCGTTCAGGGATGCGTAAGGCGGCCGATCATGTCGCAGCCAGCTCGAGGATTCGGCGGGCTTTGAGTAGGTGCGGTTTGTCCACCATCCGGCCTTCCATTTTCACGACACCTGCGCCGGGGTCCGCCTCGTAAGCCGCGACTACCCGCTGGGCCCAGGCGATGTCGGTTGGATTCGGCGACAAGGCCTGGTTGACGATCGCCACGTGCTTGGGATGGATGACGGCCTTGGCAGTGAAGCCGTCGCGGCGCGCAGCCAGGGTTTCCTCGCGCAGGCCGTCGAGGTCTTCGATGTCCACATAGACTGTGTCCACCGGCACCACGCCGGCCGACGCGGCTGCGGCAAGGCAGAGGTTGCGGGCGAGCCGGAAAGTCTCCAGGTGACCCCCTGCGTCGCGGTTCTCGAAAGCCCCCAAAGATGCGGCCAGGTCCTCGGCCCCCCACATCATTCCCCACAGCCGCGGCGTGACACCCTTGAACGTCTGCAATCCGAACAGCGACTCGGCCGTCTCCGTGGCGATCGGCAGGATGCCGGTTGCACCGCGGGCCTGGCCGCCGGCGCTTTCGAACGCGTCCAGGTAGTGGTCGAGCCGCTGCAACTGGCTGCCGGAAGCGCACTTCGGCAGCACGATGCCGTCCGGCCGCATCGGCATGACCGCCGCGAGGTCGTCCAGCGACAAGCCGGTTTCGAACGCGTTGATGCGCACGAACAGGTACTGCCGGCCGCGAGCCTGCAGCATCTGGCGGGTGCAATCGCGCGCCGCCTGCTTCTGGTCGGGCGACACCGAATCCTCCAGGTCCAGGATCAGCGCGTCCGCCAGCGCCTCCCCTTCGCCTGCACCCGCCCGGTCGAACTTCCGGCGCGAGTCGCCGGGTACGAAGAGCATCGAGCGGATCTTCATGCCGCGGCCTTCCTGCGCATCATGGCGGTGCGCCGGCAGATGGCGACGACCTGGTCGTCCTGCTTGGTGCAGGTATGCTCGAACTCGACCAGCCCGACATCAGCCCTGGATTTGCTCTCCCGCAGGCTGATGACGGTGGTGTGGGCCTTCAGCGTGTCGCCGTGGAACACCGGTTTCGGAAAGCGGACGTCGCTCATGCCGAGGTTCGCGACCGTGGTGCCGAGCGTGGTGTCCGAGACCGTCATGCCGATCATGATGCCGAGGGTATAGAGGCTGTTGAAGATCCGCTGTCCCCATTCGGTCTGCGCGGCGAAATGGGCATCGATGTGCAGCGGCTGGGGGTTCATCGTCATCAGGCTGAACATGGTGTTGTCCATCTCGGTGACGGTGCGCGACAGCGGGTGGTCGAACGTCTGCCCGACCGAGAATTCCTCGAAATACAAACCTGCCATGGCCGTCTCCGTTACGTTCGGGGAGTTCAGCATGGATGCCCGCGACGGTCAAATCGGCGGCAGCGGTTCGCGGATCGGCGGCGTCCGTGGTCGCGGCGGCTCGCGGATCTCGTCCGGCCGATGCCTTTCCTTGTCCGGCCAGTCGTTGGCCGGATCGGGCGCGTCAGGATCATCCGGGGAGGGCACGCCGGGAGTCTGGTGGGCAAACATCCCGGTCAGCGCAGGCCGCCCATCCCACCCATGCCGCCCATGCCGCCGCCCATCATGCCCTTCATCGATCGCATCATCTTCGCCAGCCCGCCTTTCTGCATCTTCTTCATCATCGCCTGCATCTGCGAGAACTGGTTCAGGAGGCGGTTGACCTCCTGAACCGGCACGCCCGAGCCGGTAGCGATGCGCCGCTTGCGGCTCGCCTTGATGAGTTCCGGCTTTGACCGCTCCTGCGGCGTCATCGCATGGATGATGCCCTGCATGCGCCGGATGTCGCGCTCGGCGCGGTCCATGTCGCCCGGGCCCGCCTTGCCCTGCATCTGCGCCGGCAGCTTGTCCATCAGCGACGACAGGCCACCCATCTTCTTCATCTGGCTGATCTGCTGCAGGAAGTCGTTGAGGTCGAAGCGCGAACCGCCCTTCAGCTTCTCCGCGAGTCCCCGCGCCGCTTCCTGATCCACGCCGGCCTGGGCCTGCTCCACCAGCGCGACGATGTCGCCCATGCCGAGGATGCGATTCGCCATCCGGTCCGGATGGAAAACGTCGAGGCCATCGAGCTTTTCGCCGACGCCGACGAACTTGATCGGCTTGCCCGTGATCGACTTGACCGACAGGGCGGCGCCACCGCGGGAGTCGCCGTCGAGCTTGGTGAGCACCACCCCCGTCAGCGGCAGGGCGTCGTTGAACGCCTTGGCGGTATTCACCGCGTCCTGGCCCTGCATCGCGTCGACGACGAAGAGCGTTTCCACCGGCTTGAGTACCCGGTGCAGTTCGGCGATCTCGGCCATCATCGCCTGGTCGACACCGAGGCGGCCGGCGGTGTCGACGATCAGCACGTCGTGGTAGTGGTTCCGCGCCCAGGTGACAGCCGCGCGCGCGATGTCGGCCGGCTTCTGGTCAGGCTGCGACGGGAAGAAATCGGCGCCTGCCTGCCCGGTTACCGTCTTCAGCTGCTCGATGGCTGCCGGCCGGTAGACGTCGCACGACACCGTCAACACCTTCTTGCGTCGCGTCTCCTTCAGCCAGCGGGCAAGCTTGCCGACGGTGGTGGTCTTGCCGGCGCCCTGAAGCCCCGCCATGAGGATGATCGCCGGCGGCTGGCTGGCGAGGTCGAGCTCCGCGGTAGTGCCGCCGATCAGGTCCGCAAGCGACGTGTTCACCACCCCGACCAGCGCCTGGCCCGGCGTCAGCGACTGCAGGACCTCCTGGCCGAGCGCCTTCTCCCGCACGGTCGCGATGAACTCGCGTACCACCGGCAGGGCGACGTCGGCTTCCAGCAGGGCGATGCGGATTTCCCGCAGCATCTCCTGCGTGTTGGCTTCCGTCAGGCGGGCCTCGCCACGCATCGTCTTGACGACCCGCGCGAGTCTCTGGGATAGAGTGTCGAGCATGTTTTGCTTCCGTATTCCGCGGCGCCGCAGGGTAAACTGCTCGCGTGAGCATTGTACTGATTCTCTTTCTGCTGCCTGCCGTCCTCTATGCGGCCGTCTGGCGTTTGAGCTTGCGCGGGCGGCGCCCGAAACTGGCCGGCACCTTGCTCGCCGCCGCGCTGACCCTGCATGCCGGCAGCCTGATCCTGCCTTGGCAGCCCGGCAGCTTTCACTACGGGTTTGCGAAGCTGCTGTCGGCAACCGTCTGGATCGGCGTCCTGCTGGTCTGGGTCGAGAGTTCGCGGGTCGAGATCAGCCGCCTCGCGTCGCTGCTCGCGCCGCTGGCCATCGTGCTCGTCATGCTGCCGCACTTCTTTCCAGGCGTGGCTTTCGACCTTCGCGCGCAACCGCCGCTGTTCGTGCCGCACCTGATCGTTGGCACGCTCGCCTACGGCGTGATGTTCCTCGCGGCGCTGCAGGCTCTGCTGATGGCGGCTGCCAGCTACCGCCTGCACCCCCGTCGGCCGGCGGAGCGGCCCGGTCTGTTGACGTCGTTGCTGGTGCGGGGCAGCACCCCGCTGCCGCCGCTGATGGTGCTTGAGCGCATCCTGTTCAGGGTCATCGCCATCGGCTTCGCGCTGCTGCTGATGACGACGCTGACGGGCGTCGTCTTCTCGGAGGAGACCTTTGGCAAGCCGCTGCCGCTGAACCACAAGACCGTCTTCTCCCTGGTGGCCACCGTCTTCGTCGGACTGCTGCTGGCGGGGCACTGGCTGTGGGGCTGGCGCGGGCGCATCGCCATCCGGCTGACATTCGGCGGTTTCGTTCTGCTGCTGCTTTCCTACGTGGGCAGCCGGTTTGTCCTCGAAGTCGTCCTCAGGCGCTTCTGATGGGCAAGATAGCGATCTGGATCCTGGTGGCGATCGTGGTGATGCAGATTCTTCGCGTGATCGCGTCCCACAAGCGCAAGTCGGATGCCGACGCCGGCACCCCCGGCAGGGTCGGTGGCTCCCGCGGTCCCGGAAAGAAAGACGCGGAGGATGCTCAGCCGCGCTCGGGCGGCGAGTTGATGATGAGCTGCGCTGTCTGCGACATCCATCTGCCGGCGTCCGACGCGGTGTTCGCCCGCGGCAAGGTCTTCTGCGGTCCGGAGCACCGCGACCTCGACGAAGGCTCCCGGGAGAGTCGGTAGGCATGGGCGATACGGCCAGTCGCTACCTCGCGCAGCCGACGCCCTCCTTCTGGAAGTCGCTTCGCTACCTCTGCGACGCCCGGCTGATGGTGGCGGCTCTGCTG
>JACCRJ010000097.1 GCA_013813615.1 Lautropia sp.
TAAATAACCCCCCGATGCGCCTTCGGCGCCTCCCCCCAGGGAGGCTGGGTTCGGCAGTCCGTTCCTTGCGGCGAAGCCGGATCCGCGGCGGCCGCTGGGATTCGGAGAGGCTTATCCGTGCTGCGCCACCGCCTTGCGCCATATTCCGAGCTTCACAGCCCTTCGCCGTCAGCCGGCTTCGGCTTCAAGGCGAAGGTGATGACGTGCTCGGCGTCGAGCCGGATGCCGATCGCCTCGCCGATGGCATGGTCGTGATGGCTGGGCACCAGGGCCAGCACTTCGCTGCCGGACGGCAGGCGAAGCGTGTAGAGAAACTCCGCACCGCGAAACGCCTTGCGGATGACGGTCGCCTTGAGCGGCGCCTCGTCGTCGTGGATCACGTCGTCCGGCCGCAGCAGGACGTCCACCGGGCGGGCCCCCAGGTGGCGATGCGCGCAGATGTCGGGCGGGGTGATGAACCCGAGTTCCGTCTGGACGTGGCGGTGCTCCATCATCACGTCGTCGATCTGCGTGCCGGGCAGGAAAACCCCCTCCCCGACGAAATCGGCGACGTATCGGGTCGCCGGCCGGTGATACAGGTTGTAGGCAGTGTCCCACTGCTCGATCCGGCCTTGGCTCATGACACCGATCATGTCGCTGACAGCGAACGCTTCGCGCTGGTCGTGGGTGACGAGGATGGCGGTCGTCCCGGTGGCCTTGAGGATCGCGCGCACTTCCAGCGACAGGCGTTCGCGCAACTCCACGTCGAGGCTGGAGAAGGGCTCGTCGAGCAGCAGCAGAGCGGGTTGAGGCGCCAGCGCCCGCGCCAGCGCGACCCGCTGCTGCTGCCCGCCGGAAAGCTCGTGCGGGTAGCGCTTCGCCTCCGACTGCAGGTTGGTCAGCGCCAGCATCTGCGAAACCCGGTCGGCCCGCCGGGCGGCCGGCTTCCGGCCAAGCCCGAAGGCGATGTTCTCCGCCACCGTCAGGTGCGGGAACAGGGCGAAGTCCTGGAACACCATCCCGATGTGGCGGCTCTCCGGCGCGGTGCTGCTGGAGGCGTCGGCGAGGCGCCGGCCGGCGAGGTGGATGCTGCCCTGGCTCGGCTGGATGAAGCCGGCCAGCGCCCGCAGCACGGTCGTCTTGCCGCAGCCGGAGGCACCCAGCAGGCAGCCGATGGCGCCGCTGTCCAGCTGCAGGGACAGGCCGTCGACCGTCGGCTGCAAGGCGCCGGGGTAGGAAACCGACAGCCGCTCGATGGTGAGATGAGACATCGTGATCGCTTGCGTACCGTCTGCTTCTGCATCCATAGCCACAAATGTAATGGATGGGCTGGCCCTGTCCTGGCTGCCGAGGCGGCCGTGCTCCTGACAGGCAAACGCCGGTGAACACACTGCCGGCATCGCCGCGCAACGCCGGCGGGGCGGTTCTGGGCGTCGGGGCACTGCTGCTGGTGCCGCTGTTCGCGCTGGTTGCCACCGCCTTGCAGACCTTCGACGCGGCCGCGCTGTCGCACCTGGCGCGCACGGTGCTCGCGGAGACGGCCGTGGTCTCCGGGATCCTCGCAGCCGGCACGCTGGCGGGGACGGTCCTGGTCGGCGTCAGCTGCGCCTGGTGCGTCGAACGCTACGACTTTCCAGGCCGCAGCATGATCTCCTGGATGCTGGTGCTGCCCCTGGCGATGCCGACGTACGTGATCGCCTACGCATACACCGACCTGCTGCAGTACAGCGGCCCGGTACAGCACTGGATGCGGGCGGCGTGGGGCTATCAGGGGCGCTTCGCGGACGTGCGCTCGCTGCCCGGCGCCGTCGTGCTCTTCTCCTTCGTGTTCTACCCCTACATCTACCTGATGACGCGCACCGCGCTGGCGGAGCTGTCGAGTTCGGCGATCGAATCCGCACGCCTGCTTGGGCAGTCCCGCTGGGGTGTCTTCCTGCGGGTGGTGCGCCCCCTGATCATGCCGTCGATCGTCGCGGGCGCGATGCTGGTGCTGATGGAGACGCTCGCCGACGTCGGCGCGACGCACTACTTCGGCCTGACCACCTTTTCCGCCGGCATCTACAAGACCTGGTTCGCCCTGGGCAGCCGCAGCGCGGCGTTGATGCTGGCGGTCGTTCTGCTCGCCGCCGTGGTAGCCATCTACCTGATCGAGCGGCACGCCCGCGGGCAGGCGATGCAGGTGACCTCGCGCACCCATCGGCCGTGGGCGCCGGAACGGCTCGGTGCCGGCCGCGGCGTGGCAGTTGCTGCAGCGCTGCTGATGCCGGTGCTCGTCGGCTTTGCGATCCCGGTTGCCGCCCTGCTCTGGCTGCTCGCGCGCGAGCCGGAGATGACGCCGACGCTGGACCGCTTCTGGATGTGGGCCGGCAACAGCTTCGTCGCCGGCACGCTTGGCGCGACCCTGACCTTGATGCTCGCCATCGCCTTCGCCTACGCAGTGCGCTTCAGCGAATCGGTGCAAGCGCGGCTGGTCGGCGCCACCGCCGCCAGCCTCAAGTTCGGCTATGCGGTGCCCGGCGCAGTGATCGCGCTCGCGATCCTGTGGCCGATGGCGGTCGTCGATCGTGCGATCACCGACGCGCTGGACCTGGCGACGCCGCTCCTGACGCACACCATCATCGGGCTGATCTACGCCTACATGCTGCGCTTCTTCGCGGTGGCCTACGGCGGCGTCGAAGCAAGCATGCAGCGCATCACGCCCAGCCTGGACGCAGCGGCGCGCACCCTGGGCGCCAGCCGGCTGCAGGTCTTCTGGCGGGTGCACGTGCCGCTGCTCAGGCGCGCGGCGATGGTCGCGTGGATGCTGGTCCTGATCGACGTGATGAAGGAGCTGCCGGCAACGCTGATGCTGCGGCCGTTCAACTTCGACACGCTCGCCGTGATTGCCCAGCAGCTGTCCCAGGACGAGCGGCTGGCCGAAGCCGCTCTGCCCTCGCTGGCCATCGTGGCCATCGGCATCGCGCCGGTGATCCTGATCTCCCGACTGCTGCAGCGCCGACCCCCACCGGGCTCGCGCGCGGCCCGATGGATTCGGCGCGCTCAGGCGCCGTGACGCTCGCGCATGCTGTTGCCGATCCGCGCCAGCGCCTCGTCCGAAAGCAGGCGCTCGGCCATCGGCAGAAGTTCCCCGTCTTCCTGCGTCAGGTGGCTGCGATACAGGTCGACGAAGGCGGCGACGGTGCCCCGCGCGGGCAGCGCCGCCCGGCCAGCCTCCACCTGCTCCAGCCACTGCCGGATTGCCAGCCAGCGCGCCTCGACCTCCCGATGCTCCTCGACCCGCGCGTCGATCATCTGGCGGATGCAGACGGCGTCGGATCCCGCCATCGATTCCAGCAGCGCCGGGAACAGGTCCTGCTCTTCGTCCTGATGAAGACGCCCCGCCAGCCGGTCGAAGTGGCGCCGCAAACCGCCTGCCGCGGCGCGGCCAGCGTCGCTGGCGCCCGCCGAGGCAACCTGCCCTTCCAGCCTCAGCAGCGCGTCACAGCAGCCCTGCAAGCGGCCGTGAAACTCCGCCAGCAGCTGCAAGGGCTGGTGGAAAGCGGCTTGCGCCCCGTTGCGGGCCGTCCCGCGGTTGGCATTGCCATTCACGTTACAGGCACTCCCCAGCGGTTCTCACGGCGGATCCCCGTGATGAACCAGGCCCATTGTCCAAACCACGCCGAGTCGTGTCAAACGGCACAGTCTCGGTGATCTAGGCTATTGTCCTCCGATGCGCATACTCGGCCGCCGCAACGCCTACATCCTCAAGCACCCGGGTGCCTTCGCGATCCGGACGCTGAAGGGCTTTCGCGCCAACCAGGGACTCCTGCTGGCCGGCGCGGTGGCGTACTACTCGCTGCTGTCGCTGATCCCGCTGCTCATCCTGATCGTCATCGCGTTGTCGCACGTGATCGACGAGGCGGAGTTGCTCTATACCCTCGGCCGCTATCTGGAATGGCTGGCGCCTGGCCAGTCGGCATCGCTGGTGCAGGAGCTCTCCAGCTTCATGGACAACCGCAGCCTGGTCGGCTGGATCCTCCTGGCGACCATGCTGTTCTTCAGCTCGCTTGCCTTCACCGTGCTGGAGAACGCGATGTCGGTGATCTTCCACCATCGCGTCGCCATCCGCCGGCGTCGCTTCCTCGTCTCCGCGATCCTGCCCTACTGCTATATCCTCTCCCTCGGCGTCGGGCTGCTGATCGTGACGGTAGTCTCCAACGACCTGCAGCGGTTCGGCGAGGGCAGCGTCAGCATCTTCGGGCGCAGCCGCTCGCTCGGCAACGTCTCGGGCGTGCTGTTGTACCTGCTGGGACTGGCGGGCGAGGTGTTCGTGCTCACCTCTGTCTACATGGTGATGCCGGTCGGGCGCCTCTCCCTGCGCGTCGCCCTGGCGGGCGGCGCGACCGCAGCCCTGCTGTGGGAGATCAGCCGCCACATCCTGGTCTGGTACTTCGACACCCTCTCGCAGGTCAACCTGGTCTACGGGTCGCTGACCACGGCCATCATGGTGATGCTGAGCCTGGAGATCGCCGCCACCTTCCTCCTGCTGGGCGCGCAGGTCATCTCCGAGTACGAACGACTGGGCAAGGTCAGCCCGGACCAGAAGCCCAAGCCCCTGCATACCGATTGACGCGGAGAACGCGTGGATCCGCAGGTTCAGTTGCCCGCCGCCTTCGCTACCGATGGCGCCCGCAGGCGTCCAGCGTCCGGCATGCCGGCGCCGAGCAGCGGACGCAGATAGGCGGAAAACGCGTCGGTCACGTCGGTCGCGTCGGCGGAGATGAAGCTGTCGTCCATCAGCCGCGTCTTGCCGGCGATCGCCGCCAGGGGCGCAAGCTCGTAGTCGACGCCATAGGCGCCGCTGCGCCGGAGGGTCACGGAGCCTTCGCCGCCGCCCCACATCGCGAACTGCACCGCCTTCTCGCCGACCTCGCGCGCCTCGCGCTGGTCGATCTCGGAAACGCAGCCGAAGAAGGACCGCTGCAGGTAGCCGAAGGTATCACCGCGGACCCGCTTGATGCCGAGCCGCGACCTGATTGCCGCGCACAGCGTTTCCGCCAGTGCGCCGCTGCCCGACAACTGCACGTTGCCATGGGCGTCGCGCTCCACCGCCTTGCCGTCGTCGCTCGCGATCAGCTTGCCGGCAGCGTCATGCACCCCTTCCGAGACGGCGATGACGCAGCGGCCCAGCCGATCATGAACCGCCTTCACGTCCGCGAGGAAGCGCACCATTTCGAACGCGCGCTCCGGAAGGTATATCAGGTGAGGGCCGTCGCCGGGGAACTTCCTGGCGAGCGCCGACGCCGCCGTGAGGAAGCCGGCATGGCGTCCCATCACCACGGCAACATAGACGCCGGGCAGCGACGCATTGTCCAGATTGGCGCCGGCAAACGCCTGGGCAACGAAGCGGGCCGCCGACGGGTACCCCGGCGTGTGGTCGTTGAGCACCAGGTCGTTGTCGATGGTCTTGGGGATATGGATGCAGCGCAGCGCGTAGCCGACGCCTCGCGCCTGCTCGCTCAGTATCCGCACGGTATCGGACGAATCGTTGCCGCCGATGTAGTAGAACTGCGTGATCGCATGCGCCTTCAGCACCTTGAAGATTTCCCGGCAGTACGCCTCGTCCGGCTTGTCGCGGGTGGAGCCGAGTGCCGACGACGGTGTCGCGGCGACCAGTTCCAGATTGTGCGTGGTTTCCTGGCCCAGGTCGCACAGATCCTCGTCGACGATCCCGCGCACGCCATGGCGCGCCCCGTAGACCCGTTCGATGCCGGGAAAGCGCCGCGCCTGCAGCGCCACCCCCACCAGCGACTGGTTGATGACGGCGGTCGGCCCTCCGCCCTGCGCGACAAGGATCCTGTCACTCGACATGCTGCTGCTCCTGCAGAAGTGGCGCCGCCCAGTGCGGCCCGATCGCCATTGTGGTCGCGATTACGGCTCAGGTCACCCAGGAGGCTGTCGGGGTTGGGCCTCGACAGCCTCCTGGCTGCGCGGCCTGACCTTCGCCAGCACCTCCAGCAGCGCGTCCGGCCCTACCGGCTTGGTGAGGTGCAGGTCGAAGCCGGCTTCGGCCGCGGCGCGCTTGTCGGCGTCGCTTCCCCAGCCGGTCAGCGCGACCAGCAGGGTGGCGTCGAGCTGCCGATCCTTGCGGATCAGCGCCGCGGCCTCGTAGCCGTTCATGCCGGGCAGGCCGATGTC
>JACCRJ010000154.1 GCA_013813615.1 Lautropia sp.
GATCAGCGCCCCACTGCCTGCAGTAGTTGCTGCTTGTTCATTCGGGAGCGGCCCTTGATACCCTTGGCCTTGGCCTCGGTGTAGAGCTGGGCCATCGTCCGACCGCCTACCCGGGTATGGGATCGCTTTCCGCCGCGGTGGCCGGAGGACGCGTCCTCGATACTGGTCCGACTGGCTGTCTTGGACTCGCCCTGACGCGCCCGTTCCTTATTGACCGTGCGGGCGGCGATTTCCTCCGCAACGCCCTCGCTTTCGCCGCGTTTCTTCAACCCCTCCTTGATGTGGCCGTACTGGCGTTCACGCTTGTTGCTCCAAGCTTTCTCCGGCATGTCAACCTCCCTTTGTGTTGCTGTGCCCGCTCGCGGGTACAGCAATGGATATACCCGAGGACAAATCGAAAGGGGGCGCGCTCGGGCACTCCCTGGAACGCCCGCGAATGGCATCGCGGGAGCGCGACTTGCTGATTTTTTCTTTTGAGAACGGTGCAGAGGGGTAGCCTCAGGAGTCTTCCAGGTAGCGCCGACGGAACAGAAGCTGCCCATAAAACGCCGTTCCCTGTCGGAGGAACAATGAACGTGAGTCGGAGACCGCGACTGAAGGTTCTCGTCGTGGACGGCGATCCGGAGGCGGCACAGAGCCTGGCGGAACTTGTGGGGATCAACGGCCACGATGCACAGGTGGCCTATGACGGGCGAAGTGCGATCCGAAACGTGCGCGACGAAGATTTCCAGCTGGTGCTGTTGGACATCGGCCTACCCGACATGGACGGCTATGAGGTTGTGCGGCGCCTGACGCTGCTGGGCCAGCGCAGCCTCAGCATCGTGGCGTTGACTGGTCACGACAGCTACGAGGACCTGCGCCGATCGGATGGCGCAGGGCTCGACGCCCATATCGTCAAGCCCTGCCGCTCCGAGCAGCTCCAGCAGATTCTTTTGAAGGCCATGGCCCGGGCCGCCTGAGGCGGACTCTGGCTTGCTTGCGTTCAGTGCAGGACTGCCGAAGAGGCGCCTGGAAGGCTTGCGGTCTGCTGCTTCAACAGGCGCCGGATCATGCCGCGCAGCGGATCGTAGCCTCGGTGCTTGCTGAAGAAATGCTTCTCCAGCCAGAGGTAGTGCCCGAGCAGCACTTCGGGCGTGGCATTGCGCAGGCTGTCCACGAATTCGTCGAAGTACTCCTTCGCCAACTGGTACCAGCGCTCTTCGCCCAATCGCACGCTCGCGCCGGTATGGGCGCATGCCGCGCTGTAGGCTTCGTGGACCACCTGCTCGGTCATTTCCGCGAACGTGGCAAAGGTGAGCAGCGTCGCGAACGCCTCGGCTTCGCGGCCCGGCTCGATCGCGCCGACGAACGCCAGTTCGCTGCCGTCCACCACCAGCGCGGGGGTCATGAACATCTGGTCTCGCATGTCGCTCCTCGTCAATTGGAGACATCTTCATCGTTTAAATGCCGTCCGTCTGCTGCAAACGTCACGCGGAGATCGTTTGCCCCAAGGGCGATGCGCGGAGGTTGACTGCAGGTCGCGGCACCACCCGTCTACGATACTGCACACCACCCGGGCCAGGCGCCCGACAGCCCGGGAAGCCTCGATACCTGTCGGAAAAGGAGAATGCCGCCATAGTCGCTGTACCTGTGCTGTCCCTGTCTGCTGCTGCCTGGAGTGCGACGCAGCAGATACCATTGAGGGGAAGTGAGCAAAACAGACCGCGGGCTTCGACCGGGATACGGTGAACCGGCGGTTCGCGGCAATGGAAGTGACTTCCACTAGGCCGGCATGACCGTACCGGATCTCGCCTACTGTGTTGCGCCGCCGGCAGAGCCGCGCTGGCTCGTCGTGTGCCTGTGCGCGGAATGGTGCGGTACCTGCCGGGACTATCGCGGGCCGCTGCGGACGGTGGCCGCGGACCATCCGGATCACGCCTTCGCGTGGATCGACATCGAGGATGATTCGGAACTTGCCGGCGACCTCGATATCGAGACCTTTCCGACGCTGCTGGTGCTAAGCGGTCGCCAGGTGATGTTCTACGGACCGGTGCTGCCCGGCGAGGAATCGCTCAGGCGGCTGCTGCGGGCCCTCGAGGAGAACGGCGCGCAGCCGACGGCCCTCGACGCGGCGGTGACTGCCCTGGTGGAGCGGCTTCGCTAATGTCGGCGCCCCCTGCGCCCGGCTCCTTTCAGCCCGCGGGTGCGGCGGGGCGGCGCTTGCGGTAGTACCTGTAG
>JACCRJ010000186.1 GCA_013813615.1 Lautropia sp.
CCGGGGTCGCCGCCGGCCTCGAGGATGCGCCGTTCGAGCCCCGGCACCGCCGCCGCTGCCATGACCTCGCGCTGCAGCCGTTCGATGATGGGCTGCGGCGTCCGGGCGGGGGCGAAGTAGCCGTTCCAGCCCTGCTGCTCCAGGTTGGGGAAGCCCAGCTCGCGCACCGTCGGCACGTCCGGAATGTCCGGCCAGCGCTGCGGTGTCGTGGTGAACAGGGCGCGCATCCTCCCGCCCTTCAGGTTGCCGATCAGCGACGTGAGGTTGCCGCAGTTGAAGTCGACATCGCGCGACAGCACCGCCAGCGCCGCGTCGCCGCCGCCCTTGTAGGCGATCTGCACGGCTGCTTCCGGGCCGAGCTTGAGCACGTCGAACATCATCTGCGGGCCCAGGTTCAGGATCGTGCCGGGCCCCGACGTGCTGTAGTTCAGCTTGCCGGGGTTCTTGCGCATCGCCTGCACCAGGTCGTCGAAGGTGCGGTACGGAGAATCGACGTGCACCGCGCAGACGAAGGGGTTGCGCTCCAGCAGCCCGAGGAAGGTGAAGTCGTCCCAGCTATAGCCGAGGTTGCGCTGCAAGGCCGGCAGCAGCGCCTGCGAGCCGATCCTGGCGAGCAGCAGGGTGTACCCGTCGGGCTTCGCCTCCTTGACGAACTGCGAGCCGATCGATCCGCTGGCGCCGGCGCGGTTCATCACCACCACTGATTGCGCGATCACCTTCTGCAGCGCCGGCGCAAGGTTGCGCGCCGACAGGTCTGCGTCGCCGCCGGCGGTGAACGGCACGATGACGGTCACCGGCCGCTCGGGGTAGGCTGCACTGGCTGCCGTCGTCACGCCCAGCGCCCAAATGGCAGCCACAACGATCCATCTCCCTGCACATCTCATCTTCGTCTCCTTTCTGGTTGTCTGGATCGCCGCCTGCGCGGGACGTCTTCAGGCTGCGGCAGTGCCCGCTTCGAGCAGGGTCTGCCCCGGCTTCACCCGATTGAACACGACGGGCTCGCGGCGCATCGCCAGCGCACCCGCGCGCTCGGTGACGACGGTGTAAGTCGAATGGTGCAGGTCGTCGATGCCGGGGAAGTCTTCGCGGAAATGAGCGCCGCGCGAGTCCTCGCGCGACAGCGCCGCGGCGGCGATGGTGCGGCTGACGGCGATCAGGTTGCGCAGGTTGATCCAGTCGTGCCAGCTCAGGTTGAAAGCGCGGTCGACGTCGGGCAATCGGCAGGCCGACAGTTCCGCGTCGAGCGCCGCCAGCCGCTCGAGTGCGCGCGCCAGGCCCTGCGCCGTCCGCAGGATGCCGACGTCGTCCCACATCGTTTCGTAGAGGGCCTCGCGGATCGCGTCGAGGTCGCCGGCAGTGCCGGCGCTGCCGACGCTGCCGCCCCCGAAGGGTGTCTCGTGCACCGCGATGCTGCAGCAGATCGATTCCTCGTCCGGCTCGCGCAAGGCCACGCCGCGGCGCAGGTCGGCCGCCATGCTCTCGCCCGCCAATCCGCCGAAGACGGTGGAGTTGGCCACGCCGTTGCCGCCCAGCCGGTTGGCGCCGTGCACGCCGCCGGTGTCTTCACCGGCTGCGTACAGGCCGGGAAGCGGCGTCGTGCAGTCAAGCCGGAAGACGACGCCGCCCATCATGTAGTGGGCGGTGGGGACAACCTCCACCAGGCCGCCCGCCAGGTCGAAGCCGCAGTCCTCGCAGCGCTCGACCATCCCCTTGAACTGGCGCCGCACGCTGTCCGCACCGAGGTGATGCATCTGGATGTAGACACCGCCATTGGGCGTGGTGCGGCCGGCGCGCATCTCGGAATAGATGGAGCGCGACACGATGTCGCGGGTGGCGCGCTCGCCGCTCGGGTGGTAGTTCTGCATGAAGCGCTCGCGGTTGCCGTTGAGCAGCCAGCCGCCGGCGCCGCGAAGACCCTCCTCCAGCACCGTGCCGGTCATGCGGGTGCCGCCGCCGGCAAGCAGGCCGGTCGGATGGAACTGCACCATCTCCATGTCGCGCAGCGGCAGGCCGGCGCGCAGCGCCATCGCCAGTCCGTCGCAGGTCTTCTCGCCGGAAGGCGTGTGGTACTTGTACATGGTCGGGCCGCCGCCGGTGGCAAGCAGGACCGCCTTCGCCTGGACGAACACATAGCCGCCGGTGCGCATGTCGATCATCAGCACGCCGGCGATCCCGGAACCGTCGGCGGTCGGGATCAATTCGATTGCGCGATGCTCTTCCAGGCGATGGATGCCGCGCACCCACACCTGCTCGGCCAGCCGGTTGATGATCTCGATGCCGGTGAGATCGCCCTTGTGCACGGTCCTGTCGAAGGTCTGGCCCGCAAAAGCTTTCTGATGGATCGTGCCGTCCGGGTTGCGGTCGAAGAAGCAGCCGAGTTCGTTTTCCAGTTCATGGATCCGCTCGATGGCCTTGTTCACCAGCGTCCAGGCCAGATCCTGGTCCGCGAGCCACTTGCTGCCTTCGATCGTGTCCATGAAATGACGCTCGATCGAATCGCCTTCTGCAAGGGCGACGTTGTAGCCGCCCTGGACCATCCGGGTGCAGCCGCTCTTGCCCAGCAGACCTTTCACGGCGACGGTGATCGACAGCGACGGGTCTGCCTGGTGCGCATGCAGCGCCGCGAACAGTCCGGCGCCGCCGGAGCCAAGGATCAGGATGTCGGTCCGTTGCCGCAGAACCGCCGGTGCCGGCCGTCTATTCATGCAGGCTTGACCCCCAGCCCCTCCAGCACCTTTGCCCGACGGCCGGCGACGTCATTGCGGACGATGTCGTAGAGACTGCCGCCGTGGCTGTCCATGGCGACGAGCAATGGCCCGAAGTCGCGGATCCGGAACTTCCAGAGCGACTCTGGGTTGAGGTCGTCCAGGTCCACGTCCTCGATCTGCTCGATCC
>JACCRJ010000151.1 GCA_013813615.1 Lautropia sp.
TGCAGACGTCGCCGCTGAAGTCCACGAACGACTTCTCGTCGAAGTTCTTCGGGTCGACGATGGTGCTGTTGATGTTGGTGAAGATCTTGAAGTCGCTGGCGCAGCGGATGTCATAGCCGTAGCTGGAAGTACCGTAGGACACGACCCGCCGGCCTTCGACGCTGCGCACCTGCTGCGCCTCGAACGGCTCGATCATGCCGTGGGTCTGTGCCATCCGCCGGATCCACTTGTCCGACTTGATCGTCATGTGTTCTGCACCACGATCGAAGGGAACTTGAGCGACATGTCGCGGGACTTCTCGGCGACCTTGACGGCAACCTTGCGCGCGATCTGGCGGTAGGTCTGGGCAAGGTCGCCGTCGGGATCGGCCACCACCGTCGGCTTGCCGGAGTCCGCCTGCTGGCGGATCCTGATGTCCAGGGGCAGTCCGCCCAGATAGGTGACGTCGTACTCCTTGGCCATCCGCTCGCCGCCGCCGGCGCCGAAGATGTGCTCGCTGTGGCCGCAATTGGAACAGGTGTGGACGGCCATGTTCTCGACGATCCCGAGAATCGGGATGCCGACCTTCTCGAACATCTTCAGCCCCTTGCGCGCATCCAGCAAGGCGATATCCTGCGGCGTCGTGACGATGACCGCGCCGGTCACCGGTATCTTCTGCGACAGCGTGAGGTGGATGTCGCCGGTACCCGGCGGCATGTCGACGATCAGGTAGTCCAGATCGCGCCAGTTCGTCTCCCGCAGGAGCTGCTCCAGCGCCTGGGTCACCATCGGGCCGCGCCACACCATCGGCGTATCGATGTCGATCAGGAAGCCGATCGAGATGGCCTGGATGCCATGGCCTTCCATCGGCTCCAGGGTCTTGCCGTCAGCGGTCTCGGGCCGGCCGGTGATGCCAAGCATCATCGGCTGCGAAGGACCGTAGATGTCGGCGTCGAGCATGCCGACGCTCGCACCTTCGGCCGACAGCGCCAGTGCCAGGTTCACGGCGGTGGTGCTCTTGCCGACACCGCCCTTGCCCGAGGCGATGGCGATGATGTTCTTCACGTTGGGCAGCAGCTTGACACCGCGCTGGGCGGCGTGGGTCTGGATCTTCTGGTAGACGTTGGCGCTGACATTGGTAACGCCCGGCAGGGCCCGCAGCTTTGCCACCACCTGGCGACGGATCGGATCGATCTGGCTCCTGGCGGGGTAGCCCAGTTCCACGTCGACCGCCACGTCGGCGCCGTCCACCCGGATGTTGCGGGCGGACCTGCTGGCGACGAGGTCCTTCCCGGTGTTGGGATCGACGACTGCCTGAAGGGCTTCAGACACGTCCTGAACGGTTGCGGTCATGGCTTGCTCGGGTTGCGATGGGTGCTGGCAGGAGCCGGCGAACGGCCCCGAAATCCATGCGGCCAGTCTATCCGAAACCGCCCCGCATTCCCGGGAGCAGGGCAATCGCTTGATACACTTCCGGGGTCCGCAATCACCGCCGCCCACCACCGCCGGCTCGCAGTCACCCGATGACTATCTCCAGGCCAGGTTCAGATCGCACGCCCAGCACCGGCCAAGCAAGAAAGCGCTTGTTCGTCACCGCCGCTCTGCCCTACGCCAACGGCTCCTTCCACATCGGCCACATCATGGAGTACATCCAGGCCGACATCTGGGTGCGCTTCCAGCGGCTCCTCGGACACGAGGTTCACTTCGTCTGCGCCGACGACGCCCACGGCGCGCCGATCATGCTCAAGGCAGACAGCGAGGGGATCGCACCGGAGGAGCTGGTCGCGCGCATCGCCGCGGAGCGGCCGCGATACCTGCAGGGCTACCACATCAGCTTCGACCACTGGCATTCGACACATTCGCCGGAGAACACCCGTCTCTCGCAGGAGATCTACCGCAAGCTCAAGGCCAAGGGCCTCATCGAGACCAGGACCATCGAACAGTTCTTCGATCCGGTCAAGGCGATGTTCCTGCCGGACCGCTACATCAAGGGCGAATGCCCCGTCTGCCACGCCAAGGACCAGTTCGGCGACGCCTGCGAGGTCTGCGGCAGCGTCTACGCCCCCACCGACCTGATCAATCCCTACTCCACCATCACCGGCGCCGCGCCGGTGATGCGCAGTTCGGAGCACTACTTCTTCAAGCTGTCGGACCCGCGCTGCCGGGACTTTCTGGCGCAATGGACCGGCGGCGGCAGATTGCAGGCGGAGGTTGCCAACAAGGCGCGGGAATGGCTGGGCAGCGATACGGCCGCCGAGGCGGACGAAGCCGATCCGGCCGCTGACGGTGCGCCGGCCGATCCACAGGCAGACACGCTGGCCGACTGGGACATCTCCCGCGACGCGCCCTATTTCGGGATACCGATTCCGGATGCGCCCGGCAAGTTCTTCTATGTCTGGCTGGACGCGCCGGTCGGCTACCTGGCCTCCCTGATGGCGCACTGCGCCCGGGTGGGCCTGGACTTCGAATCGTTCGTCGCGCCTGGCGATGGCCTGACCGCTGACGGACTCGCGCGCGAGCAGGTTCACTTCATCGGCAAGGACATCATCTACTTCCACACGCTGTTCTGGCCTGCGATGCTGAAGTTTTCGGACTTCAAGGTGCCGGACCACGTCTTCGTGCACGGCTTCCTGACCGTGTCCGGCGAAAAGATGTCGAAGTCGCGGGGCACCGGCCTGTCGCCGCTCAAATATCTGGACCTCGGGATGAATCCGGAGTGGCTGCGCTACTACCTGGCAGCCAAGCTCAACAGCCGGGTCGAGGACGTCGACTTCAACGCCGACGACTTCATCGCCCGGGTCAACAGCGATCTGGTCGGCAAGCTGGTGAACATCGCCAGCCGCTGTGCCGGCTTCCTGACCAAGCGCTTCGATGGCACCCTGGCCGAAGCGGACCCCGCCACCGCTCAGGCATTTGCCGGCGGCTGGGCCGGCGTCGATGCCATCTCGGACCTCTACCAGCAGCGGGAGCTCGGCAAGGCCATGCGCGAGATCATGGCGCTCGCGGATCGGGTCAACCAGTTCATCGACAGCGAAAAGCCGTGGGAGCTGGCCAAGCGCCCCGACCAGTCGGAGCGGCTGCACCGGGTCTGTTCGGACGCGCTGCGTGCCTTCCGCGACCTGGCGCTGATGCTGGCGCCGGTGCTGCCGGCGACCGCCGCCAAGGTCGGCGCCTTCCTCAACCAGGACGGCGCCACCTGGGCGAGCCTGCGCGAGCCGCTGCCAGCCGGCCATCGCATTCGTCCCTACCAGCACCTCTTGCAGCGGGTCGATCCCAAGCAGGTCGATGCGCTGTTCGCACCCCCGCCAGACCAGGAGAGCGGCCCGGCAGCGGGCCCGGCGAAGGCGGCTGCAGGCGCAGGGGCTGCAGGCGCAGAAGGTGCGGGTGCCAAGACCGCGACCGCAGCGGCCGCGACTACCGCCGCGACTGCCGCCGGGGGCGCGCCATCCGGCATGGACTCCGGCACCGGCATCATCGGCATCGACGATTTCTCCAAGGTGCAACTGCGGGTCGCGCGTATCGTGAGCGCGGAACGGGTGGACGGATCCTCGAAGCTGCTCAAGCTGATGCTGGACATCGGCGAGAGCCAGCCGCGACAGGTTTTTTCAGGCATCGCCGCCCACTACGACCCGGCGGATCTCGCCGGCAAGCTCACGGTGATGGTGTCGAACCTCGCGCCGCGAAAGATGAAGTTCGGTCTTTCCGCGGGCATGGTGCTGGCAGCGTTCGGCGCAGAGGATGAAAAGGGCATCTTCCTGCTGGAACCTCATGCGGGAGCGTCCCCAGGCATGGTGGTCAGATAGAGACGTGAAGCCGAGCGATTTCCGGTTCCGGCCATCGCTGATCGACGCAGTCAAAGGCTACGGCCGCGCCGACTTCACCGCCGACCTCGGCGCCGGACTCACCGTCGCCTGTGTCGCGATGCCCTTGGCGATGGCCTTCGGGATTGCCTCCGGCGTGAAGCCGGAGCAGGGCCTGATCACCGCGGTCGTCGGCGGCTTCATCGTGTCCCTGCTCGGCGGCTCCAGGGTGCAGATCGGCGGACCCGCAGGCGCCTTCGTCGCCCTGCTCTACGCGATCGCCGACCGCTACGGCATCGCCAACCTTCTCATCTCGACGATGATGGCCGGCGTCCTGCTGATGGCGATGGGCTTTTTCAAGCTCGGCCAGATGGTCCGCTTCGTGCCGGTGCCAATTGTGATCGGCTTCACCAACGGCATCGCGATCGTCATCGCGCTGTCCCAGTTGAAGGACTTCCTCGGTCTCGAGATCGAGCAGATGCCGGCCAACTTCTTCTCCCAGGTATTCGCCATCCAGGAGCACCTCGACACGGTGAACTGGCCGGCCTTCGGCCTGGGCGGCGTGGCCCTCCTGCTGCTGGCGCTGTAGCCCAAGCCCACCCAGCAGCCGCTGCATCGCAAGGAAATCATCCGGGAAGGCGTGCCGGTGGCGCAGGTGGCGGAGGTCTCGCCGGCGCGGATCCATTCGATCATCAAGGTCGGGCCCGGACCGCTGGTCGTGCTCATCTTCGGCACCCTTGCCGTCTGGGCCGTCGAGCTGCCGGTTGATACGATCGGCTCCCGCTTCGGCGGGATC
>JACCRJ010000197.1 GCA_013813615.1 Lautropia sp.
GTCCTGAACGAGGGCAGTCCGCGCATGACACGTCGGGAGTGGCTGGGCAGGAACTTGTTGGGACTCGGGGCAGCGGTCGCAACGGGTGGTGGGCTGTCTCTCTATGCTCCCGGCGCCAGGGCCGTCATCGACGCGGTCAGGATTCCTGCCCCTGCCGTCAGCGCCAAGGATCCGTCGGCTGGCGTTACCGGCAGGGCGCAGCAGATCGTCCTGGCCGGCGGTTGCTTCTGGGGCGTGCAGCTCGTGTACCAGCACACGCGCGGGGTGATCGAAGCATTGTCCGGCTATGCCGGCGGCACCAAGGAGACGGCGAACTACGAGGACTCGAGCACCGGCAAGACCGGCCATGCGCAGTCGGTGCAGGTCACCTTCGACCCGGCGAAGGTGTCGCTCGCCGAGTTGCTGCACATCTATTTCTCGGTCGCTCACAATCCCACCACGGTGAATCGCCAGCACATGGACATCGGACCGCAATACCGGTCGGCGATATTCACGGACGATGCCGAGCAGAAGACGTTTGCCCGCCAATACATCGCCCAGCTGGAGGCGGCCAAGGTGTTTCCCGATCCGATCGTCACGCAACTCAATCCGCTGGGCACCTTCTATACGGCCGAGGCCTACCATCAGGACTACGCGATCCTGCATCCTGACGAGCCCTATATCGTCAAGGTCGATATGCCGATGCTCGCGAACCTCAAGTCCTTGTTCCCCGAGTACTACCTGGAAAAACCGGTCCTGGTGTACCCGAGATCCAAGACCGCCAGCCGGTAACCCCGTGCGCCAGGACGCTGCGCTCGTGCCTCTGGAGCGCGGCGTCCCCATCCACGTATATGGACACGAACCTCGGCCAGGAGCTGGTGTCGAACCTGATTGCAAGGATGCGGAGCGGGATGTTCTCGTAATGGTGGCGCTGTGGCGCATCGCCGCTGATACCAAGGACTACGCCGTTGCTCTCAGTGCATCGGAAACCATCCGCGTCGACCCGATGGAGACGGCCGCCTTTCGAAGTGGGAGCTAGCTTGCGCTGCGCGGCTGCTTGCCTTGCACCTTGGCCTCCGCGGCTTCCTCCCTCGCTTCGTCTTCAACGACCTCTTCGACCGCCTCGTGCACCACGGCGCGCGACGCCTGCCACTTGCCTGCGGCCAGCACCAGAAGGGCGCCGATCAGCGGGGCCGCGTAGGAGAGCCAGCTCTTGTACGGCGCGACCTGCTCCGCAATGGCAGGATCCGTGATGATCATGCTGCCGGCGATCCACCCCAGCAGCATGCCGCCAAGCGTGATGACGATCGGGAACCGGTCCATCAGCTTGATCACCAGCTGGCTGCCCCACACGATGATCGGCACGCTGACCAGGAGCCCGAAGATCACCAGCGGCATCTGGTGGCCCTCGCCCGCGGTCTCGGCGGCGCCCGCGATGGCGATGACGTTGTCCAGGCTCATCACGAAGTCCGCGATGATCACCGTCCTGACCGCCGCCCACAGTTTGTCGGAGCTCTCGATGGTGCCGTGCGCATCCTCCGGCTCCGGAACCAGCAGCTTCACTCCGATCCAGAGCAGCAGCAGGGCGCCGACGATCTTCAGGTAGGGGATGGCGAGCAGCGTGAGCGCGAAGAAGATCAGGATGACGCGCAGGATAATTGCGCCGGCGGTGCCCCAGAGGATGCCGAGCCTGCGCTTGGCGGGGTCCAGCCGGCGGCAGGCGAGTGCTATCACCACCGCGTTGTCCCCGCCGAGGAGGATGTCGATCATGATGATCTGGCCGACGGCAAACCAGAACTGCGGGGAGGAAAGATCCAGGTCCATCAAGGGCTCCATTCACGCCGGCGGACGGGCCGCGACAGGCATTGCGATTGTTCGGAAAGCTATCGGGAGGTCATTCCATCTGTATCTGGGCGTCCTTGATCAGCTTCTTCCATTTGACACTTTCGTCGTGGATGGCGGCTTCCGCGTCGGCCACCGAGGTCCAGCCCGGCTGTGCGCCCTGGGCGAGCAGCGACTCCTTCACGTCCGGCATCGCCATGATCGACTTGAGGGCACCGTTGAGCTTGGCAATGGCAACCTCCGGCGTGCCGGCGGGGGCGACGATGCCGAACATCGAGCTGACTTCGAAACCCGGCAGCCCGGCTTGCGCTGCGGCGGGAACGTCGGGCAGGCTCGGCACCGGCTCGCGGGTGGCGGTGGCAAGCGCCCGCAGCCTTCCGTCGCGGATATGCGGCTGCGCGACCGGCGCGGTCTCGATCATGGTCTGGACCTTCCCGCCGATCAGGTCGGTCATCGCGTCGCCGCCGCCCTGGTAGGGGACATGCGACATGCGCACGCGGGCCACCTGCTGGAACAGCTCGCCCGCCATGTGCTGCGGCGAACCGGTGCCGGCGGAGGCGTACGTCATGGCGGGGCGGCTCGCCCGCGCCAGCGAGATCAGTTCGGCGAGGTTGCCGGCCTTGACGTCCGGATGCACCACCAGGACCAGTGGTATCGTCCCGACGATCGAAACCGGCGCGAAGCTCTTTTCGATGTCGAACGGCACCGTCTTTTCGTACAGCGCGGCGTTGAGCGAATGATGGGTCAGGGCGCCCATCAGCAGGGTGTGCCCGTCTGCTGGTCCGTTCGCCACATATCCGGCGCCGACGCTGCCCCCGGAGCCGGCGCGATTGTCCACCACCACCTGCTGGCCGAGCTCGCCTGCCAGTTTCTGGGCCATCACCCTGCCGATCGCGTCGGTCGTGCCGCCGGGTGGATAGGGCACCACCAGCCTGATCGGCTTCGTAGGGTAGGCGGGCGCCAGTACCGACTGCGCGAGGCTCGACTGTGCCGAAAGGGGTCCCACGCATAGCAGCAGGCCGGCAGTGATTGCGGCGACGATCGCGGGCGGCAAGGGGTACGTCACGGTACGGCTCCTTCGGTCTTCGTCGCTTCAGGCATGGTCGATCTTCGGCAGTTCGTCGGCGAGCAAGTCCAGCCCGGCGCGCAGCAGGGTGTCGTAGCGGCTGCGCTCGGCGGCGATCTTCTCCGGGGTCCAGGCGTAGAAGCCTTCGCCCGTCTTCATTCCGAGCTTGCCCTGGGCGACCCGAACCATCAGGGACGGTGACGGGACGGTATTGTTCGCAAGCGTTGGATACATGGTGGCCGCAGCAGCGCAGTGTACGTCAAGGCCTGCGTGATCCCGCTGCAGGATCGGCCCGGCAGCCAGGAACCGGAAGCCGAATCCGAAGCGCACTGCAGCATCGACGTCCTCGACCGACGCGACGCCGGCGTCGATCAATGCGAACGCCTCTCGCGCCAGGGCGTGCTGCAGCCGGTTGGCGAGGAAGCCGGGCAGGTCCTTGCGAACCAGCACCGGAACCATGGCGCAGCCGCGCACGAAGCCGCACAGCGCTTCGCCGAGCGCCGGGTCCGATTGCGAGCCGAGCACCACCTCAACCAGGGGCACCAGGTGCGCCGGCATGAAGAAGTGCAGCCCCATCATCCGATGCGCCCCCGGAAGCCCCGCGGCGATCGCCGAAATCGGGAAACTGGAACTGTTGCTGCAGAGCACCGCGTCGTCCCGGGCCAACGCCACCAGCCGCGCGAAGAGCGCCTTCTTCAGTTCGAGCCTCTCCGGGATGCATTCGATGACCAGGTCGATGCCCGCCCAGTCCACCTCGTCGAGCGAAGGCTCGATGCCGAGCAGCGGGCGGCGCTCGGGGAGCCCGAGCGCCGCCAGGTTCCCGCTCAGGTGCTGATC
>JACCRJ010000244.1 GCA_013813615.1 Lautropia sp.
GGTTGGTCGCCAGGTCGATCTGCGGCTGGAAGTGCACTTCCAGCTCATTCGAGTAGAGGTTGCGGCGCAGGGCCCGTTCGATCTCCGCCAGACGCGCGGCACTGTTGTCTGCATCGACCTCTCGGATGTCCAGCCGGTCTTCGTGTTCCGATGCAAACGACCGGCCATCCCAGGCGCCCTGCAGCAGGCCGGCCATGCCGACCGCATCGCTCGTGCTCCAGGCGCCGCCGATGACCGGCTGCAACTGCGCCGACACGGTGGCGCCGTCGGGCACCGCGATGACCACCGGCGGAAAGAGCGCCTCGCGAAACCCTGTCGCGATCGCCCGCGCCACGTCCTCGTTCGCGACGTCCGCCAGCAGGATCCAGACCTCGTCGTGCGACGGCACCGCGTACCGGTCTTCCGGCCGAAGCCGCTGCTCGACGCGCTGCGTCACCGCATTCAGCACCAGGTTCGACTGCGGGTCGCGCACGAGCGCCTGCAGGTGATCGGATCGGTTCAGCCTCACCGCCAGCAGCAGCGGCCGGCCTTTGAACTTGCGCGCCAGCAGGTGCTGGCCGAACGCCAGCAGCTCATTCGGCGTGAGGCGCCGCTTCGGTGTCGATTCCATCAGGCGATGATCCCTTCCTGCCTGGCGATCTCGTCAAGGTAGTAGTCGCGCAGCCTGAAGCCGAACGATCCCGCCGGCAGGCCGCGGGTGATGCGTAGCATCTTCGTCCCCTTCACCTTGCCTTCCGCCAGCAGGTCCCGTTCAATCGGCTGCGCCAGGGGAGACTTGTCCGGGTTGCTCAGGATCAGCACCTTCGGCTCGAGCCGGCGGGTCCGGTTGTGAGCGACCACGACGCCGATCTCGCCCGATGTCAACTCGATCATGCTGCCGACCGGGAACACGCCGATCGCCTGGACGAACTGCTCCACCATCGGTTCGTGGAACGACGTGCCGCTCCATTCGTAGAGGTTCATCAGCGCGTCCTGCGGTGCCCAGGCGTTCGCATAGGCTCGCGGCGTGATCAGCGCCGCGAACGAATCCGCGATCGCGGTCATCTTGCCGTAGAAGCTGATCTCCTTGGCTCTCAGGCCTTTCGGATAGCCGGATCCATCGACCCGCTCGTGATGCTGCGCGATGCCCATCGTCACCTCATCGGGCACCTGCTGACCTTTGCTCAGCAGCTCCAGCGTGAAGCCCACGTGCTGCTTGACCAGCTCGAACTCCTCGGGGCTCAACATGCCGGGCTTGTCGAGAAGTGCGCGGGACAGCCGCGTCTTGCCGACGTCCGCGAGCATGCCGATCTGCCCAAGGTACCCCAGTTCCTTTTTGGGAAGCCCCAGGTGGCGGCCCAGCGCGACCAGGTAGAGCGCCACCTGAACACCATGGTTGTAGGTGTTGATGTCCTCTTCGCGCAGCCGCGCGATCCACATCAGCGCGTCCGCATTGTCCAGCATGCTTTCCACCATGCTGTCCACGGCGCCGGCGACTGCCTCGAGTTTCGGGGGCTTGCCGCTGCGGATGCTGCCGATCACGTCGGCGAGAGCCGCTTCACCGCCGCTGAACGCCTTGCGGGCGCGCGGCAGCTCTTCGACCACGGAGCGCTTTTCGTCGTACTGGGTCAGCTCGGTACCTGCCGGCACCAGGTCCGAGCCCGCCTGCGTCGCACCCTGCGGATGCAGTGTCGTCTCGCCGCCGAGCAGAGTGATCAGCCAGCCGAACCAGCGTCCGACAATCGTCCCTTCACCGATCTTGCGTTGGTCCAAGGGCTGCTGGACCAGTTGCCGGAAGCGCCTGCGGGTGTTGTGGCTGACCTTTGCCTTGGGCCGGGGAACATAGACCCGTGGCGCCGTGTCGACGACCGCACCGACGGGAGCCGGTGCCGGGGCGCCTGCTTCTTCTTCGTTGTCAGGAACGGTGGCCACCGGGTCTACCCCGATCGTTACCTCTTCGTGGTCGGATTCCGCCATGAATTTCGTCACCGCCTCGGCGGCGACGCTCAACGGAATGGTGTCAAGTTCGCTACTAGGCTTGCGCATGTCGGCGTGGCGAATGATGTCCGCGACAGCCGGCGACGAGAGTTCGAGGTCGACATAGACGTAGTCGCAATACTTCGTCAGCGTGTCCAGTTCGACCTTGCTGTCGATCATGAAGCCCTGCAGCAGGAACGGCGTGTCCAGCCATGGCCGATCCAGCTCGACCACGAACATCTGCCGCTGCAGATTCTCGACCGCCACCTGATATCGTCGATTGACGGTCTCAACCGGCGGCGCGGGCGTTATCGTCGTCTGTTCGAGAACGGATTCCAACTACACACTCCTGAAACGTATTCCCTGGCACGGGTCGCTCGCCTGGGACGATCTGCAAGCCGCCGGGCGAGGCCGCGGCCGATTGCATCAGCACCCTCCGGTCCGACCGCATGAACCCATCTTAGCCAGCGCGCCTGCCCCGGCCAACGAATTCATCAACCATCTGACGGTTCCAAACGGCACGAACCGACCGGCGGTTGTTTACCTTCCATTGATGGTGTGGTCGGGCCGGGTCCGGGTTCGGCTGCGCTATTCGCGCAGCCGAGCGGACCCTGAGTTCATCCCCCGGATGAACTCGCCCGATCCTCCTTCGTCAGCCAGCGGCCCGCGCCCAACGCACCCAACCCATGACCCCGCCGCGAAGCAAGGTGCGTCTGAAGCGATCCAAGGTCACGCAACGATAGTCCAGGTGGATAAACGATTGCAGAAGAAACCCACCTCAGGCGCGACGTCGGCCTCCGGCCTTTTGGCCGTCACGTGTGCTGCGGTGCTG
>JACCRJ010000262.1 GCA_013813615.1 Lautropia sp.
GTGCAGCACTGGGTGTCGATCTCGGTGGTGCTGATGACTTTTCAGCTGCACCTGTCGCAGCATACCGGCGGCTTCGTCATTGCCCGGGATTCGCTCTCGCGACTGGTGCCGATCGAGAACGCGGCGATGGCCGACCGCAGCGTGATCCAGTGGGACAAGGACGACCTGGATGCGCTGGGCTTGTTGAAGATCGATGTGCTGGCGCTGGGCATGCTGTCCGCCATCCGCCGGGCGCTGGAACTGGTCGGCCGCCGGCGCCGGACCATCTTCCGCATCCAGGACGTGCCGGCGGAAGATCCGGACACCTACGACATGATCTGCCGGGCCGATACCGTCGGCGTCTTCCAGATCGAGTCGCGCGCACAGATGAGCATGCTGCCCCGCCTGCAGCCGCGCCGGTTCTACGACCTGGTAATCGAAGTCGCCATCGTCAGGCCGGGCCCGATCCAGGGTGGCATGGTCCACCCCTACCTGCGTCGCCGCCAGGGGCTGGAGGCGGTGGAGTATCCGCGTGAGGAGATCAAGCCGGCACTGGAGCGGACCCTCGGCGTGCCCATCTTCCAGGAGCAGGTCATGCAAGTGGCCATCATGGCGGCCGGCTTCACCCCCGGCGAAGCGGACCAGCTGCGCCGCTCCATGGCGGCATGGAAGCGCAAGGGCGGCCTGCACCAGTTCCAGCAGAGGGTGATCAATGGGATGCTCGAACGCGGCTATGAACTCGAGTTCGCAGAGCGCATCTTCAAGCAGATCGAGGGTTTCGGGGAGTACGGCTTTCCGGAAAGCCATGCCGCCAGCTTCGCCCTGCTGGTCTATGTCTCCTGCTGGCTCAAGCAGCATGAGCCGGCGGCTTTCCTGGCTGCCATGCTCAACTCGCAGCCGATGGGCTTCTACGCGCCGGCGCAACTGGTGCGCGACGCCCGCGAGCACGGCGTCGAGGTGCTGCCGGCAGACGTCCTGATCAGCGACTGGGAATCGACGCTGGAGGAGAGCACCGGCGCGCCCGCCAGTGTCAGCGACGGCGTCGACTACCGGCCGCAGCCGGCGGTTCGCCTGGGGCTGGACCGGATCCACGGGCTCGGCGAAGCGGCGGGCCGCAGGATCCTGGCCAGCCGCAGCAGCGTCCGCGCCGCGGCAGCGGCAGCCGACGCGACGAGTACAACCGACGCAGCCGACGCAACCGACTCCGACGCAACCGACGCATCTGAAAAATTGCGGCGCTGGAGAAGCGTGGAGGAACTGGCCTTGCAGGCGCAGTTGAACCAGAAGGAGTTGCAGGCACTGGCGCGAGCCAATGCCCTGCGGGGACTGGCGGGCCATCGGATGAATGCAGCCTGGCAGGTTGCAGGGATCCAGCAGATGCCGGAACTGCTGGCGGCGGCGCCGGTGAATGAGGCGCCGCTGGCCCTGGCTGCCCCCACCGAAGCCGAAGACACCATCGCGGATTACCGGTCGCTCGGCATCCCGATGGGGCGCCACCCGCTGGCCCTGCTGCGCGACCAGCTGTCACGCTTCCGGGTGGTGCCGGCGGAAGTGCTACGGACCTATCCGCACGGGCGCCTGGCCCGTGTCAGCGGCCTGGTGACGCATCGCCAGAGACCGGAGACCGCGAGCGGCGTGGTGTTCCTCACGCTGGAGGACGACACTGGCGCAGTCAACGTGATCGTCTGGCCGGACCACCTGGAGCGCTACCGCAAGGAAGTGCTGGGCGGCAATCTGCTGACGGTCTACGGGACCTGGCAGCGGGACACCGACACCGGCGGCCAGGTGATGAACCTGCTGGCGCAGCGCATCGTCGACCACAGCCACCTGCTGGGCGGGCTGGCAACCCGCAGCCGCGATTTCCGCTGAGCGGCCCCCAGGCCCTTTGATGTAGCGGCATCGACCAGGCCGTCTGCTGCGGCATCGACTCGGGAATCGGCTGCGTCATCGAACCTCACCTGGCCGGTACTCGCCAAGCCGGTCCCTCGAGTAGCGTTCGGGCACCCCGACGAGGGCGAACCGCCCGACCAGCCTGAAAGCTGCCTCGCCGTCCGGATCCGCCAGCGCCTGCCGAAGCTCGCCCTTGTCGATCCGGCCCCGGCGCTCGGTGTAGCCCATCATGTCGGCGTCTTCGTAGGCGCCCCAGATGGTTCGGTACATGAACTCGGTGGCAAGAGCATCCGGATCCTCGGCAGTGATGCTCAGCACTGAATTCAGCGCCAGCCTGCCCACGCCATGGCACCAGACACCTTCCTCCTCTCCCTGCGGGGACAGCGCCTGGGGATTCTTCACGAAACTGAGGTACTTCTCCCACCGCAAGTCCGCGAGCGGCACCGGTTCACGCTCCAGGGGATTGCGCCGTATCAGGTAGTCCTTCCACAACAGGGCGTCCGGGAAATAGCGTGACCGGTCGCGACCGAACAGATCCCAATACTCCCCAGGCTGCAGTTCGCCACCGTGCGGCGGATTGGGCGGACCGACACCCTTGTTTCCGACCCGCGCAAAGATCGCGGGACGCCCTGGCGCCACCCGCTCCACCTCGTCGACCAGCAGCTTCTTGTCAGGCAGACACATGAAGGCATCGGAGCAGACTGCACCGGCGCAACTGTCGGCCTTCAATGGCAGTCGGGCGCCGGCATCGCAGCAGACGAACCACGCATCCGGCGCCACCCAATGGCGCGCACCCCACGCCTGGAAGAAGTTGAAATCAATGCCGATGGCAGGCGTGCTGCGGCGCCGCCGGGTCAGATAGTGTTCAATGTGGCCGTAGCCGCAGGCGATGTCGAGCACCGGTTTGTCGTCTGCACCGAACCGCTGCACCAGCGACATCGCCGACAGGTAGCGTGGCATCACGAAGCGGTTCAGAAAATACTCGGCAAGATAAGGATTGTTGCCCGAGCGTCTGGAATGGAAGAAGTTGAAGAGATCCTGCGCAAGCACCCCGTCCGTGCTGCCAGCTATCAGCCTTCTCAGCCCGGAGCGGGTCTGTGCCAGGCCAACCTTCGCGCTGAGCGACGACGGCCAGAGACCAGCGCGGCTCAGCCGTCCCTGCAGCGGGTACTTGCGAGGAAACACCAGGCAGTCGAGGAGGGCTTCGCCAGTGGCGCCGCGCTCGAGCGCCGCGACAAGTTCCGGCGCGCTGGGGCCGGTATGGAGAGCACCATCGTTCCAGTGCGAGAAAACTCCTACCCTGCCCTTCATCAGCACCGGCACATCGTCGATCACCGGATACCTGCTGCAGCCACAGGAAAGGATGCCGTAGCGGCCCGGACCTGGCGATGGCGAAGAAGCCGCCCATGAAAAATCACCGCCGCATTCGGGGCATTGCAGGGCAGAGAGAAACGCGTCGAAGCTTCGCATGAGGCACCCGTGGCGACTTCGCCAGTGAGACGATGATACGCACCCTTTCCTCAGCCGGCCGCCAGCCCGCGGCCCAGGTCGACGCAGACATCGGCGGGAGATTCCAGTCCCACCGCGATCCTGAGCAGCCCTTCGGTGATCCCGGCCGCCTCCCGAACCGGCGGCGCCATCCGGCCGTGCGTAGTGCTGGCCGGGTGCGTGATGGTGGTCTTCACGTCGCCGAGATTGGCGGTGATCGAGAGCAGGCGGCAGTTGTCGACTACCCGCCAGGCGTGGGCGCGCGCCTCTTCCCGGCTGGCGCCCTTGACCTCGAAGCACAGCACCGGCCCGGCGGCACTCTGCTGGCGCGACGCGATCTCGAACTGGGGATGGCTCTGCAGGCCCGGATAGAGCACCCGGTGCACCTGCGGCTGGCGCTCCAGCCACCGCGCCACTTCCAGTGCGTTCGCCGACTGTTGTCGCATCCTCAGCGGCAGCGTCTCCAGCCCCTTGGCCAGCACCCACGCGTTGAAAGCCGACAGCGTCGGACCGCCAAAGCGCAGCACCGGTTCGAGCTTCTCTTTCACATACTCGGTGGTGCCCAGCACGGCCCCACCCAGCACCCTGCCCTGCCCATCCAGATACTTGGTGGCCGAGTGCACGACGATGTCGGCGCCGAGTTCCAGCGGCCGCTGCAGCACCGGCGTGCAAAAACAGTTGTCCACCACCAGCAGCACGCCTCGGCGCTGCGCCAGTGCAGCCAGGGACTCCAGGTCCGCCACTTCGGTGGAGGGGTTGGCCGGCGTCTCCAGGAACAGGAAGCGGGTGGTCGGCTCGATGGCGGCTTCCCACGCCGCCAGGTCCGTCAGCGGCACGTAGCTGGTGCGAACCCCATAGCGCTCGAAGAGGCCGAACAGCTGAACGGTGGTGCCGAACACTCCCATCGAGCTCACGATGTGGTCGCCGCTGCGGGTGAGGCTCAGGATCACCGACTGGATCGCCGACATGCCGGAGGCGGTCGCAAGGCAGGCCTGCGCCCCCTCGAGCGCAGCCAGCCGGTCCTGGAACAGCCGGACCGTGGGGTTGCGGTAACGGGAGTAGATGTAGCCGTCGATCTCGTTGGAAAACTTCGCGGCGGCGTTGGCGGCGCTGGTGTGCACGAAGCTCGATGTCAGGAACATCGGCTCGCTGTGCTCGCCATAGTTGGTTCGCTCGAAACCTGCCCGGACGGCGCGGGTTTCGAGATCGTAATCGCACGAGGTGAAATCCGGCGGGGCGAACTCGGCGGCGCGTGCGACCGCGGCGTCGAACGCCGCAGCGGCGCTGCCGGCCGAAGGATTGCTGGAGGGTGATCTCGACTTGTTCATGGTCCTGGCCGGAATGCTCTGCCGGCAATATGAAACCCGCTGCCTGCGCCACGAAGGCCGTCGCCGGACAAGCCGGTGGCGGCCATGTGGACTACTTCAGGAAAAACAGCGAGCCGGACGAACAACTGCTCATCGCCCCTGGATTTAGCTGTATTTCTTATGCGCTCGCAAGCCGGGACAAATCAGCGCAGCCCCGAATATACCGCTAAACCCGGCTAGTCCTGTACAGCCGAAAACTTCAGGTTCATCTGGTTCCGGTCAGCGTCTTCCGCGAGCCTGCTCACCAGGAGGCGCGCATTCTCGATCCGATCGAGGTATGCCGGCGTGATGTCGCCGGTCACGTATTGACCGTCGAAGCAGGAGGCGTCGAACTGCTTGACCCGCGGCCCCGCATCCCGCACCGCCTGCTTCATCGCGTCGATGCTCTGGTAGAGCAGCGCATCGGCGCCGATGGCAATCCGTATATCCTCGTCGCTGCGGCCGTGGGCGATCAGTTCGTCGCGGGTCGGCATGTCGATGCCGTAAACGTTGGGATAGCGGATCGGCGGCGCCGCCGACGCGAAGAAGACCTTGTTGGCACCGGCCTCGCGCGCCATCATCACGATCTCGCGCGACGTAGTGCCGCGCACGATCGAGTCGTCCACCAGCAGTACATTCTTGCCCTTGAATTCGATGCTCATGGCGTTGAGCTTCTGGCGGACGGATTTCTGGCGCACCGCCTGGCCGGGCATGATGAAGGTACGGCCGACATAGCGGTTCTTGATGAATCCTTCGCGGTAGTTCAGCCCCAGGCGCATCGCCAGCTGCATTGCCGACGGCCGCGAGGTGTCCGGTATCGGCATCACCACGTCGATCTCGCCGGTACGCCAGGCACTGCGCACCGTCTCCGCCAGGTTCTCGCCCAGCTTGAGGCGCGCGTCGTAGACCGACGTGCCGTCGATGACCGAGTCCGGACGCGCGAAGTAGACGTACTCGAAGATGCACGGGCTCAGCTGCGATTGAGCCGCGCACGGCTGGCTGTAGAAGTTGCCTTCGAGGTCGACAAAGATGGCCTCGCCGGGTGCGACGTCACGCACGAAGCGAAAGCCCGAGCCCTCGAGCGCGACCGATTCCGAGGCGATCAGGTATTCGGTGCCGGCCTCGGTCTCTGCAATGCCGTAGCAGATCGGGCGGATCCCGTAGGGATCTCGAAAACCCAGGACGCCGTAACCGGCAATCTCGACCACGCAGGCATAGGCGCCGCGAACCCGCTGCTGCAATACCGCCACCGCCTTGAAGATCGTGGCCGGATCGAGGGAAATACCGGACGCGTTGGCCTGCAACTCGTTGGCGAGTACGTTGAGCAGGACCTCGGAGTCGGAGTCGGTGTTGATGTGGCGCCGATCCAGCCGGAACATCTCGTCCTTCAACTCCGCCGAATTGGTCAGGTTGCCGTTGTGCGCCAAAGTCAGGCCGAACGGCGCATTGACGTAGAACGGCTGCGCCTCCTCGCCGTTGGAGGCGGAGCCGGCAGTCGGATAACGCACATGGGCGATGCCGGAATTGCCGGGCAGCGCCCGCATATTGCGCGTCCTGAAGACGTCTCGCACCAGCCCGTTGCCCTTCTGCATGGCAAACGCCCGGCCGGTACAGGTCGCGATGCCGGCGGCATCCTGGCCGCGGTGCTGCAGCAGCAGCAGGCTGTCGTACAGGAGCTGGTTCACCGGGGTCCGGGCAACGACACCAAGAATTCCACACATGGCTTAAGGTCCTGTTCGAATCAATCCGGGGAGGCTCTCCCCACCCGGGTCTAGACTTTCCTGACGGCTGGCAACCAGGGCTGCGCAACTTCGATCATGGTTTCCAGCAGCGGCCTCGCGGCAGCCGCCTGCCATGAAGCCGTCTGGGAGAAGCCCATGCGGTGGGCAATGACGGCAGCCACCAGAACCACCAGTCCCGCACGCGCGACTCCGAGGGCGGCGCCGAGCATCCGGTCCACGCCCGCCAGGCCGACCGAGCGCGCACCCTTGAGAAAGACCACGCCGATCAGCCGCACGACCATGAACGTCAGCAGGAACGCGACGATGTAGAGCACCCACATCGGGACGCCGCTGATTCCGAACTGCTGGCCGATCACCATACCGACGAGCGGCGCACCGATGATCCCGAGGATCCAGGCGGCAAGACCGAAAACCGTCCTGATCATGCCGCGCCAGATACCGAGCCCGGTTGAAACGAAAGCCACAGTGAGGATGAACCAGTCCCAGCTCGTGAGGGACGGGATGAGGCCGTCGGGCATTCGGCTAGAGCGCAATGATGGCAGCTGTCACGCCCGCGCGCTTCAGGTCCTGCTGCGCGCGTTCCGCGTCCTGGCGGCTGGCGAAGGGCCCGACGCGCACGCGGATCCAGTCCCCCTGCGCCGTCTTGACTGTCTCCTGATACGGCCTGAGGCCGACCTGGACCGCGCGATCCAATACCGACCGCGCGCTCTGCACGTTGCTATAGGCGCCAATCTGCACCAGGAACTTGCGCGACGCCGTCTTTGCGGCAACGCCGGCGGACTGGCTGCCCGCAGCCGGGTCGGCACGCTCGATCAGCCGGGCAAGCACGTCCGGCTCGCCGGCGCGAGTGGGCAGCCTGTCCTGCGCCAATGGCGGCTTGTCCTGCGCCAATGGCGGCTTGTCCTGGACCAGCGGTGGCGGAGCCGGCTCGCCGCGATTGGAGGGCTTCACGAGGTCCTGCCTGGGCTGCTGGCGGGCAACTGCCGGCGGTGCGGCAGCGGCGGCGGGGATCGGCGGCGCCGGCGCGCCCGCAGCAGGAGATCCCGGCGGCGTGACGGCCTTGACGGCGGACCTGGTATTGGCCGGGTCGGACGCGCTGGCATCGTTACGGCGTGCTGCCGCCGTCGCAGCTGGAGTCTGGGTGGCCGCCAGGTTGCCGATGGCGCCAGTCGTCACAGCACCGGGTTCCGTACCCCTGGCTGGTTCAGCCGACCCGGAAGATGCAGCGGCGCCGGCTCTTTGCGCACCCGCGTTGGCATCCGCTCTGGCGGATGCAGCACCGTCAGCCGGACCCCGGGCCGACCCCGCGAGTTCGATCGGCAGGTCCCAGTCGCGAGGACGCGGTTCCGATTCGAGTACCAGGGGAACGACGATGGCGGCGATCAGGCTCAAGCAGATGGCCCCGACCAGCCGGTGGCGCGCCCGCTTCTTCTGGACGAGTGACGGATCGATGGCGCCGTCACCAGAGGATCGAGTTTGCTGGCGCGACATCAGTGGCTATTCACGTATTGCGGCTGCTTGGTCCTGCCGACTGCGTGGCGGCGTCAATCGGAATGGTCTGACTTTCGACTCCTGCCGCACCATCAACCTGGTTGAGGGCGCCGGCCACGGTCAGGAAGGACCCGAAGACGAGGATTCTATCATTCGCATCCGCCCGCCCGCGGGCCAGCGCCACACCCTGCGCCGCTGTTGGGACGCATACAACGCTGGTGTCCAAGCCCCGCCGCACGTCGACGCGGTCTTCGATACCGGCAGCTCGCAGCCGTGCCGCCAGGTGCTCCGAGCTGCTGCCGCGAGGCCCCGGCAGCGTGCAGCAGATCCAGTGATCGATGGCCCCCTTCAGGTGGCCGATCACCGCGTCGATGTCCTTGTCCGACAGCATGCCGAAGACCGCAAACGTCCGCGGAAAGAAGCCCATGCTCTCGAGGTTGCGCGCGAGGTGCGCGGCCGCATGCGGGTTGTGCGCGACGTCCAGGATGACTGACGGCCTGCCCGGCAGCACCTGGAACCGGCCGGGCAGGTCCACCAGCGCAAAGCCCTTGCGCACCGCCTGGGCGCTGACTGGCAGCGCAACCCGGGTCGCCTCGAGCGCCGCCAGCACGCCCGAGGCATTGAGCAGCTGGTTGGCGCCGCGAAGCGCCGGATACGCAAGGCTGTTGCGACGCTGACCGCGCCCGCCGTACGACCATTGCTGGCGATCGCCCGCGTAGTTGAAGTCGCGCCCGAAGCGCCAGAGGTCCGCACCCGTCCCGGCCGCATGGTCCACCACCGACTGCGGCGGCTGCGGATCGCTGCAGATGGCCGGCTTGCCGGCGCGCATGATGTGGGCCTTCTCCCAGCCGATGCGCTCGCGCGAATCGCTCAGGTAGTCGGCATGGTCGATGTCGATGCTGGTGAGGATCGCGCAATCGGCGTCGACGACGTTGACCGCATCGAGCCGTCCGCCGAGGCCGATCTCCAGAACCAGGGCGTCCAGCGGCAGCCGGGAGAAAAGCCGCAGGATTGCCAGCGTGGTGAACTCGAAATAGGTCAAGCTGGTGTCGCCTCGCGCCGCCTCGATGACCTCGAACTGCTCGATCAGCGCGTCATCGTCCGCCGACGCACCATCGATGCGGGCACGTTCGTTGAACCTCAGAAGGTGCGGCGAGGTATAGCAGCCGACTCGGTAGCCGGCGGCGAGCAGGATCGCCTCCAGCATTGCGCAGGTGGACCCCTTGCCATTGGTGCCACTCACCACGTACTTGATTCCGGGCAGCGTCACCTCGAGCCGATCGAAGACATCCCGGACCCGCGCAAGTCCGAGGTCGATCGGCCGTGAATGCATCCGCTCGATATGCTCGAGCCACTGGTCAAGCGTCTTCAAGTGCCGCCCGCACCCGATGCGTTCCTGCGCAACAGGCCCCGATCCGATCGGCCCCCGCGCGCGCACACGGGTTCACGTCGCAGCGACGGGCGGCTGCTTCATCAGCAGCGCGATCAGGCCGGCGATCTCGCTGCGCATATTGCGGCGATGGACGATCATGTCGATGGCGCCCTTCTCCAGGAGGAACTCCGCGCGCTGGAAGCCCTCCGGCAGCTTCTCCCGCATCGTCTGCTCGATCACCCGCGGGCCGGCGAAGCCCACCAGGGCCCGCGGTTCGGCGATGACCACGTCACCGAGGAAGCAGAAGCTGGCGGACACGCCGCCCATGGTCGGGTCGGTCAGCACGGAGATGTACGGAACGCGTTCAGCCGAGAGCCGGGTCAGCGCGGCCGTGGTCTTGGCCATCTGCATCAGCGACAGCAGGCCTTCCTGCATCCGCGCGCCGCCGGAGGCGGCGATCGAGATGAAAGGCGCGCGCTGCTGGATGGCGGCCTGCACGCCGCGGGCGAAGCGCTCGCCCACCACCGAGCCCATCGAGCCGCCCATGAACTCGAACTCGAAGCAGGCAACCACCACAGCGAGCGTGTGGATGGAACCGCTCATCACCACCATCGCCTCGGTTTCCGAGGAGTCGGTCGTCGCCTGCAGGAGTCGGTCGGAATACTTGCGGCTGTCCTTGAATTTGAGCGGGTCCAGCGGCCGCACTTCCTGGCCCAGTTCCACCCGGCCGTCCGGATCCAGGAGCCTGTCCAGCCGCATCCGCGCGGTCAGCCGCATATGGTGCTCGCACTTGGGGCAGACGTTCAGGTTGTTCTGCAGGTCCGTCGAGTACAGCACCGCATCGCAGTCGGGACACTTGATCCAGAGGCCTTCCGGAACCGACCTGGGTTTGGCAGTACCTTCAGAGCGCTTCAGCCCCGGGGGAAGAATCTTGTCGAGCCAGGTCATGGGTCGCGTCGTTGCTTCTTTTGATTGCTTTTCATGAGCGCTTGCCGGCGCCGCCACTGCGCGGTTGCAGCTGCGATTGCGGCCGCGGTTGCGCCTGCATCCGCGCATCCATCGCGGCCCGCAGCGAGCCGATCAGCTCACCGGCGCGTGCTTGCGCACCGCTCGCCCCGCCCTGCTCCAGGACCTCGATCAGCCGGCTGCCGATGACGACCGCATCAGCGAAGACGGACACCCGCGCTGCCGTCGGGCCGTCCTTGATGCCGAAGCCCACGCCGACCGGCAACCCGGTCGCCTGCTGGATCTTCGGGACCTGGCGTGCGACCTCCTCGATGTCGATGTTGGCGGCGCCGGTGACGCCCTTGAGCGAGACGTAGTAGACGTAGCCGCTGGCCAGTTGCGCAACCTGCCTGAACCGTGCTTCGCTGCTGGTGGGCGCCAGCAGAAAGATGGGATCGATCCGCCGGCTGCGCATCTCGGCAGCGAATTCCGCAGCCTCTTCCGGCGGGCAGTCGACCAGCAGCACGCCGTCGACGCCGACAGCAGCGGCGCGCTCGGCGAACGCCTTCAAACCCATGCGTTCGACGGGATTGCAGTAGCCCATCAGCACCACCGGGGTGCTGTCGTTGCTGCTGCGGAAGGCTTTCACGTAGTCCATCACGTCGCCGAGGCCGATTCCAGCGGCCAGTGCCTTGTCGCCCGCGCGCTGGATGACCGGGCCGTCTGCCATCGGATCCGAGAACGGAACGCCGAGCTCGATGATGTCGGCGCCATTCTCCACCAGCGCATGCATCAGCGGCACGGTGGAGGCGGGCTCCGGGAAGCCGCTGGTGATGTAGGGGATCAGCGCGCGTCGAGAGGTGGCCTTGAGCTTTTCGAACGTGGCCGATATCCGCGACATCGGCTAGAGCTCCCGGCCGGCGCGCTGCGCGACGGTGTGCATGTCCTTGTCGCCGCGGCCAGAGAGATTGACCAGGATCGTCTGGTTGGCAGGCAAGGTGGCGGCAAGGCGGGCGGCGTAGGCAAGCGCATGACTGGATTCCAGCGCCGGGATGATGCCTTCGATACGGCAGCAGGTGTGAAAAGCCGCCAGCGCTTCCTCGTCGTCGACGACCACGTACTGAGCCCGGCCGGAATCCTTCAGCCAGGCATGCTCGGGGCCGACGCCAGGGTAGTCCAACCCAGCCGAGACGGAATGGGTTTCGACGATCTGCCCGTTGGCGTCCTGCAGCAGGTAGGTGCGGTTGCCATGCAGCACGCCGGGCACGCCGCGCGTCAGCGAGGCCGAATGCTTGCCCGAATCGATGCCCAGGCCGCCCGCCTCCACGCCGATCAGCCGCGTGTTCTCGTACGGGATGTAGGG